>CAZUHO010000173.1:0-1515 GCA_964620725.1 uncultured Dehalococcoidales bacterium | reverse complement strand
TTTCTTGCTTTCAGCAGGCAGGATTGATATTATAACCAGCGGTGGCAAAGCGGAGGATTGATAGCTTACTGGTGGACAAGGGGCTGGTGGAGAGCCGGGCCAAGGCTCAGGCTTTAATCATGGCGGGGGAGGTGGAGGTAGGGGGGAAAACCGTTATCAAGGCGGGGACTCTGGTCGCTGAGGAGGCGGTAATTACTATTCGTAAGCCGCCTCCCTTTGTCAGCCGGGGTGGTATAAAACTTGAACATGCCCTTGACCATTTTCAGCTTGATGTCTCCTCTTTGGTAGCGGCTGATATCGGGGCATCAACCGGCGGCTTCACCGATTGCCTGCTCCAGCGGGGGGCAGGACGGGTCTATGCCGTAGATGTGGGCTATGGCCAGCTTGACTACCGCCTGCGGCAGGACAAACGGGTGGTGGTTATGGAGCGGGTGAATGCCCGCTACCCTATCCCCCTGCCGGAAAGGGTTGACCTGGCGACTATAGACCTGTCCTTTATCTCGGTGGAGAAGGTTATACCCCCGGTAGCTCGCTTGCTTAAAGATGATGGCTATATGCTGGTGCTTATTAAGCCCCAGTTTGAAGCCAGACGCAATGAGGTGGGCAAGGGGGGTATAATAAAGCAGCCTCTTGTCCATGCCCGTGTTCTGGGGAGGTTTATTAGCTGGATGGTAGACAATGGCTTCAGGCTGGGGGGAGTGGCGGCTTCGCCTATACTTGGTGCCTCCGGGAATAGGGAGTTCTTCGTCCTCTTGAGGTTGACATAATGCTCACCAGAGATTTTACCCTTAAAGTGGACGGCATAGATATCCTGGGTCGGCTTTATCTGCCGGCAGGCGATATGCCGTACCCCACGGTCTGTGTCTGCCATGGGATACCGGCTGGTATTCCTGACCCCAGTGATAGGGGCTATCCCCTTTTGGCGGAGCAGATTTGCCGCCATGGCTTTGCCGTCCTGATTTTTAGCTTTAGGGGGACGGGAACTAGCGGGGGCAACCTTGACATGCTGGGCTGGAGCAGAGACCTTGAGGCGGTGATTGATTATTCATGCGCTTTACCCGAGGTGGACAAGTCCCATCTTTATCTGCTTGGCTTTAGCGGCGGGGCGGCGGTTTCCCTATATGTCGCCTCGTCGGATAAAAGGGTATCATCGGTTGTCGCCTGTGCCTGCCCGGCGGAGTTTAAGTCATTTATCCAGGGTGATACACCGCAGTCTCTCATTGACCATTTCCGCAGTATTGGCGCCATCAGGGATAAGGATTTTCCCCCTTCCGCCCAGGAGTGGCTTGACGGCTTTAAGCAGGTCAAGCCTATTGACTATGTAGCTGAGATTTCTCCACGCCCTTTATTGCTGGTGCATGGCAGTAAAGACGAGACGGTGCCGCTCGCTGACGCCCATCGTCTCTATGATAGAGCGGGGGAGCCCAAGGAGCTAGTCATGGTGGAGGGGGCCGGACATCGGCTGCGGAAGAGTGGGGAGGCGATGGCTGTGGTTATAGACTGGCTTAAAGCCCA
>CAZUHO010000172.1:0-1524 GCA_964620725.1 uncultured Dehalococcoidales bacterium | reverse complement strand
CGGTCTCCGAAATCACCTTCAGGCTGATGCCGGAGTCCACCCTGACCGCCCTTTCTGTCTCCGAGAGTAGCTTTAGCAGCCTTGCCGTATCGGTGGCTCCCTGCTCGAACTCGATGCCGCTGTAGAGGTCTTCGGTGTTCTCCCTTACTATGACAATATCTATGTCCTTAAAGGGGGAGGGGACACCGGGGTAGGTCTTGCAGGGGCGGAGGCAGGCGTAGAGATCAAGCTCCTTGCGCAGGGCGACGTTGACGCTTCTGAACCCGGCACCCACCGGGGTGGTAACCGGCCCCTTGAAAGCGACCTTATTTTTCCTGATTGATTTCAGGGTGGCATCGGGGAGGACAGCGCCGAATTTCTCCTGAGCCTCGGCGCCGGCGTAGGCTATCTCCCAGTTGAAGGCAACGCCAGTTGCTTCCAGGACACGCTTTGCCGCTTCAGTGACCTCGGGTCCGATGCCGTCACCGGGAATAAGGGTAACAGTATAGGTCGTCATTTTATTTTTTTAACCCCACCCCCCATTTTCTTTAGGTTTTTCTTCCCACCCAGCCCGCCCTCATGGGCTTCGCCCCTCTCGGACACCCCCTTACCTATATCCAACAATGAAGCTCAGAAGAATCAGCTAAGCACCACTAGCTATTTAATATCCAAAAGAAGTAACCAAAGAAATAAAGACCCAGCAGAAAAAGAGCCAGTAAACCAGTTAGCAACCACTTCCAAACAGGTTTACTTAGCTGTTGAAATCTTCCAAAAAGAGCCCCTAATCCTCCGTAACAAATTACGATAGCTGCTAACCCTGCGCATTCAAAAGCTGTCCCACCTAGCTCACAAGACAAAATCCCAGCTAGACAGGCTGGTAATATCACTAGATAGGCCGATAATATGTAGAAAGCAAAGTGAAAATTACCTACCCATTCTCCCAATCCCCATTCCCGTCTGGGTATTCCAGAGATGGGGTCTATTAGTAGTATGCCGGCAAAAATGAGACCCACCCCAAGTCCTATAAGACCACCCTTTTGCCACCTCTTAAGGTTTTTAAACCACCTCATAGCCCTTCTCTCTTATTCCCCCCTTCCCCTCCCCTCTCCCATAAGGGTGAGTTAGAGAGGTCTAACCTCTCTAGGGTGGGTCAGGGTGGGAAGAGATACTCCCCTTTTAAATATTATAACCTAAAGTCTCCATACTTCTTGATATAGGGGATGAGCCCGCCCTCATCAAGGATAGCCAGCATTATCTCCGGGATTTTAGCGAAGGTAAGCTGGCTGCCATTGGTTATGTCCTTGATTGTGCCCGCTTTCAGGTCTACCTCCAGCTCATCGCCATCGTTAATCTGGTCGGTATTACATATTAACACCGGCAGTCCGAGATTGATAGCGTTTCTAAAAAATATTCTGGCGACCGATTTAGCCAGTATCGCCTTTACCCCCGCCATCTTTATCACCAGCGGGGCATGCTCCCGGCTTGAGCCGAGCCCGAAATTGCTGCCGGCAACGATAAAGTCTCCCTTTTTTACCCTGGAGGTAA
>CAZUHO010000171.1:0-1540 GCA_964620725.1 uncultured Dehalococcoidales bacterium | reverse complement strand
TAGGCCCCCCCCCCCCCTTATTATCTAGTCCCGCCCGCCGCCCTTACCGCCTCCCCCCATTGTCTTTTTTCCCTACCCACCCGCCCAAAAAGGTTTCACCTTTTTAATATCTCTAACCCCACCCCCGAAGAGAGATGAGTCTGGCTTCTCCCCCCTTTCTTAGAGGAGGAAATTACCCCCCTTTGTAAGATTATCCCCACCCCCCTATTAAAGAGAATTTTAAAGGCGCAGCCTTTGAGGGTGGGAGGGTGGGAAGTAAAACGCCTACTAGAAAATAAGGTCTGGACAAATGTTAAGGACTTAGGTATAATAGCGCCAATTTAATTATGGAGGTGAACCGTGTTAAAGGCTCTAAAGGTAATCCTTATTGTCTACGGGGCAATAGCAGTTGTGATGGGCGTGTTGCATATTTTTGCTCCTGATATGCTGATGGGTATGATGGGTCTGGAGGAAATGCCCGAGGCATGTATGTCGGCGCTGTATGCTATGGCGATGGTAGGCGTTTCATTCGTTGCCGGTGGGGTCTATCTCATTATCGCCGGGACTAAGGATATCCTGCGCCACATTTACTGGGTGCAGTTCGCCCTGCTGTGGGCAATTCTGGCTGTAGCCGGCGCCGTGTACTCGGTCATAATGGGCTATGTTACCTTTAACCAGGTAATGATGCCGGTTATCGTTGACGGCGTCTTCTTCATACTGTTAATGGCTTTCTATCCCTGGGGTCGCACCGAGGAATAGTAGTTAGAGCTTTTAAGAGCTAACGGGTTTCTTTAAAAAATATTGTGGGCCAAAAAGTCAGGAGCCTCTGAGGGCAATCCTCAGCGCCTCTTCCGACTCGGGAGTGATGACGGCTATTATCTGGTCTTCGGCCTGAAGGATAGTGCTGGCGGTAGGCAGGCGGGGCTTCTCCTTCTTGGGAATAATCAGGAACAGCCGGCTCTTCGGCGGCAGCGGGATATCTTTAACCTTCTTGCCTACCGTCTTGGCGTCGGCGGGGATTTTCAGCTCCACAATCTCCAGCCCTCTTTCCCTGATATCGAGCAGGTGGGTCAGGGAGTGAGTGGGCACTTCTTCCTGTATGCTTTCCAGGATGATATTGGTGCTGCTCACGGCGACATCGATGCCCAGCTCTTTGAAGATGGCCTCGTTCTTGGGGTTATTGATGCGGGCTACCGTCCGGGGCACATTGAATTTATGCTTGGCTACCTGGCAGGCCACCAGGTTGTCCTCATCGTCACCGGTCACGGCGATGAACATCTCGGCTCTCCCCGTGCCGGCGTCGGTCAGAGTAGACACCTCGCAGCCGTCGCCGCGGATGCAGACACTGCCCAGTCTATCTATAATCAGCTGGGTTCGCGCCGGGTCTTTTTCCACCACCAGTAACTCATGCCCCTGGTTCAGCAGGGCTTCTGCCAGGTAATAGCCCACCTTGCCCCCGCCGATAACGATGATATACATTATTTAGCCTCCTCCTCCGGCTCCGTCTCCAGCTTCTCCTTCAGCATCTGGGCGAATATGGTGGTCGGGCTAAAGGCTTCTA
>CAZUHO010000170.1:0-1561 GCA_964620725.1 uncultured Dehalococcoidales bacterium | reverse complement strand
CAGCACCAGCATACCCAACAGCCAGCCAATACCCCGCCACCAGTTCACAAAAAACAACAACCCGAAAAGCACGTGGGGCATGGCGGCCATTAGCGCCTGAGTCCAGCTACCCTGGCTATGGGCTTCATATATCTGGCGGGCTAACAATTTAGCCGAGCCTAAAAGGGTGAGGCAGGTATTAGCCGCTTCCTCTTCCGAGAGGCCGTCTTCCTTCAACTCCTGGAACTCATCCTCAATATGCGTCTCCAGCTCCTGGATAACCTCGCTCTCCAGGGAGCGCTCAAGCCTCAGGTTCTCCTTGACGCTATCAAGGTAATTGTTCAGGGCAGTTACCACTTCTCCACCTCACGTCGGTCAGACGCCGGCTGAATAATCAGGTTCATGGCAACGAGAAAGTCCTGCCACTGGCCCCTCTCGGCGACCAGCCTGCGGAGCCCCTTTTCCGTAATGTGATAGTACCTTCGTTGCCGTCCGTTGGGCAGTGACTGCCATTCGCCACGGATTAAGCCCGACTCCTCCAGGCGGTGAAGGGCGGGGTAGAGGGTGCCTTCCTTAAACTTAAAGTAGCCCTGGCTTTTCCGCTCAAGCTCTTTAATAATCCAATAGCCATACATCGGTTGTCGCTCGATGAGGCAAAGAAGCAGGGAATCGATACTGCCTTTGATTAACTCTCGCCGTTGTGCCATCTAACCTACCTCGCTTATGATAACACCTAGTAACACTATGTATGGTAGCACACGACGGGGTTCTTGGCAATATGGCAATATCTAAGGGGGAGGCTCTTAGCGGGGGGAGAGCTTCCCCAGTATCAGGGTGGCGTTAGTGCTACCGAAGCCGAAGGAGTTAGACAGGGCTATCTTCACCTCGGCTCTTCTGGCTTTGTTGGGCACGTAGTCAAGGTCGCACTCAGGGTCCGGGGATTCATAATTTATAGTCGGCGGGATAATACCGTGGTTAATAGTCAGCAGGCTGAATATCGCCTCCACCACCCCAGCACCAGCCCACATATGACCTATCATCGACTTATTGCTGCTAATCGGTATCTTTTGGCTCCGTCCCCCAAAGACACTCTTTATCGCCCGCGTCTCAGAGAGGTCATTAAGCACGGTTGATGTGCCGTGGGCGTTAATATAATCAATCTTATCAATAGACATACCGGCATCGTCAAGCGCCATCTTCATACAACCGGCGGCACCCCTGCCCTCAGGGTCGGGGGCGGTGATATGATAGGCATCACTGTTAAGCCCGTAGCCCAGCACCTCCCCATAAATCTTAGCCCCCCTACTTTGGGCGGACTCCAGTTCCTCCAGGATGACTACCCCCCCTCCCTCGCTGATGATAAAACCGTCGCGCTCTTTATCAAAGGGACGGCTTGCCTTCTCCGGCTCATCGTTTCTGGCGGTCATCACCTTTATTACATCCAGTCCGGCAAATATAAGCGGCCTGATAGCCGCCTCAGCCCCGCCGGCAATCATGGCGTCAACCTCACCCTTCTGGATAACCCGAAAGGCATTGCCGATAGCCTGCGTCCCTGAGGCACAGGCGGTCACCGTGCACATAT
>CAZUHO010000169.1:0-1574 GCA_964620725.1 uncultured Dehalococcoidales bacterium | reverse complement strand
TATTTGGCGAGGGAGAGGGCAAGGTTGGCCAGGGTGCGCACCGCCACCCCGGTTGCCCCCTTCGCGATGTAGCCCCGCTCTTTTTCACTGAGGCTGGTGCCGGCAATATCAAGGTGGACCCAGGGGGTATTGCCCACAAACTCAGCCAGGAAATGGGCAGCGGTGATAGCCCCTCCCCACTTACCACCAACATTCTTAATATCGGCAACCTCGCTTTTTAGTTGCTCTTTAGCCTGCTCATACATCGGCAACTGCCACATAAGCTCCCCGGCAGTAGCACTGGCGATAATCAGCTTGTCCACCAGCCCCTGGTTATTACCAAAAACACCGCTGCAATCATCACCGAGGGCGACACGGCAGGAGCCGGTCAGTGTTGCCACATCAACGATACGCCTGGCACCGAGCTTACCGGCATAGCTTAAGGCATCAGCCAGGATTAACCGCCCCTCGGCGTCAGTGGATATAATCTCGATTGTCTTGCCGTTCATTGCCGTCAGGACATCACCCGGCTTCAATGCCTCACCGCCGGGAAGGTTCTCCGCGCAGGGGACAATCGCCACCGCATTGAGCTTGGGCTTGAGCTGGGCGATGGCGCTTATGGCCGCCATAACCGCCGCCCCACCCGCCATATCACCCTTCATCTCCCCCATCCCCTCCGATGGCTTTATGGAAATACCACCGGAATCAAAGGTTATCCCCTTGCCCACCAGGGCTAGGTCAACCTGGGACGAAGCAACCCCGCGATAACGGAGGACAATAAATTTCGGCGGTTGCTGGCTCCCCTGGGTCACCCCCAAAAGCGCCCCCATGCCCAGCTTCCGCATCTGCCCCCGCTCCAGGACCTCAAGCTTAAGGCCGTAGCTCTTAGCCAGCCTAGCCGCCGTCTTTGCCATATTAGACGGCGTCATGTAGTTAGCCGGCTCATTTATCATGTCGCGAGCCAGATTGGTAGCTTCCGCCAGAACCCTGCCTTTTTCGCTGCCCTGCTTCGAAATAGTGAGCTTGGTCTTATCGGCTACGACGATGGTAAGCCGCTTGAGCTCACCATGCTCAGCTTCGCCGGTCATGTGCCGGCGGAAGGAGTAAGTGCCGAGCAAGGCACCCTCGGTCATTGCCTGGGCAATACCATCCAGGGCTAACCCGCCTGTCCCCAGGGCAGCAGCGGCGGCATCGCCAACCCCCTTCTGCTGCAGGAGACGGCAGGCTTCACCCACCGCCATCCGCACCCCGTCCAGAGACAAGTCCCCTTTCTTGCCCAGGCCGGTAACGGCAACCCTGGCTGCCGGCAGCCTACCCAGGCTATGAATAATAGTTATCTCACGGACCTTGCCCTTTATCTCACCCTGGCTGATGAGCTGAGAGACAGCCCCAGCTAAAGCCTTATCTACCACCGCCAGGTCACCATCGGGGCGCTTCACCCCCTCAAATATGCCCAGCATGATAGCCCCAGCCTCAGTCTGGGTAATATCACCAGCTATGACCTTAATCTCCATTTTCCTCTCCTTTTAGCGTCTCACCTCACGGACAACCTTGTCCAGCACCGGCGTAATATCCCTTGAGGTATCAACCGCATA
>CAZUHO010000168.1:0-1578 GCA_964620725.1 uncultured Dehalococcoidales bacterium | reverse complement strand
TTCACAAAATCCTCAAAGTGGGAAATCCTGTCCCAGGGGCCCGGGGAGGCTTCGGAGTGGTACTGGATGGAGAAAACGGGCAGCTCCTTATGGCGTAAGCCCTCCGCTGTGCCGTCGTTTAGATTGATGTGGGTGACCTCCCACCCCTCAGGGAAGGTGGAGGGGTCGGTAACGTAGCCGTGGTTCTGGGCGGTGATGTGGATTTTGCCGGTGGCGAGGTCGCGGACGGGGTGGTTGCCGCCGCGGTGGCCATACTTCAGCTTGGAGGTCTTGGCGCCGAGGGCTAGAGAGATTAGCTGGCCGCCCAGGCAGATGCCCATAATCGGCTTCTTGCCGATGAGCGCCCTTACCGTGTCTATCAGGTAGTCAAGGACGGCGGGGTTGCCGGGGCCGGGGGAGAGGATTATGCCATCGGGTCTGAGAGCCAGGATTTCATCGGCAGTCATGGTGCAGGGGACAGCGGTTACCCGACAGCCCATGCGGCGCATGATGCGCAGGATACTGTATTTCAGCCCGCAGTCAACGACGACTACTCTGGGCAGGGAGGTCAGGGCTTTTTCCAGCGATTGCGGCTCCCACTCATAGGGGGTAGGGGTGGTTACCTGCTTGACATAATCTATTGAGCCGTAGTCGGGCGAACTCTTTATCTTTTCCAGAGCCTGCTGAGGGGTCTTGGTGTTGGTAATAACGCCCATCATTACCCCCACCGAGCGCAGTTTGCGGGTAATGGCGCGGGTATCAACCCCGCTTATGCCGGGAATGGTAGATTCAGCTAGATATTGACGGAGGGTCTTTGTGCTCAGGTAGTGGTTGGGCTGGAGGCACTCTTCTCTGACGACAAAGCCGCTCACCTGTATTTTGCTTGATTCAAAGTCCTCTTTGTTGATGCCGTAGTTGCCGATGAGGGGGTAGGTGGGAACCAGAATCTGCCCGGCGTATGAGGGGTCGGTGAGCATCTCCTGGTAGCCCACCATGCTGGTATTGAACACCACCTCGCCAAAGGCGTCAGCCTCGGCACCGAAGGAGAAGCCTTCGTAGACCGAGCCGTCTTCTAAGACCAGAATCGCCCTTTTGTTTATCTACCTCACCCCTCTCTTTTGTTCTTCCCCACCACCCCCAGCTACTTGAGGTTTTTCTTCCCACCCAGCCCGCCCACTTGGGTTTCGCTCCTAAAACTCTCTTTTACCTCCCTCTCTTTAAGGGCGGGGTGAACCCCTTCCACTTAAGGGCGGCGGGTGAGCCCCTTTTCCTTATTTCGTTACCCCTTCCGCTTAAGGGCGGCGGGCGGGAAAAGATAAAATATATTCGGGATTTAGCCCTCTTTAGCCCCCTTTACATTAACTGAGTCGTCTTTATAGACTATTTTCCCTTGGAATATGGTTGCCATGACCCTGCCCTTGAGCCTCTCGCCGGCGAGGGGGGTATTCTTGCCCTTTGAGGCAAAAGCCTTAGGCTCTACCACCCACTCTAGATTAGGGTCAAATATGGTTACATCGGCGGGGGCGCCAATAGCCAGCGTCCCCAATTTAGCGTACTTATTGCCGATAATCTTAGCCGGTTCAGAGGTGAGCTTGGCAA
>CAZUHO010000167.1:0-1587 GCA_964620725.1 uncultured Dehalococcoidales bacterium | reverse complement strand
TCAGCTTCCGCCCTAACTCCATCGTTTTTAAGCTCCGCCTCCAGCTTGCGGGCATAGTCCAGGTGGCGGTCGGCAATGGGAATCACCATTGCCTGAACCGGCGCCAGCCAGACGGGGAAGGCGCCCCCGTAGTGCTCAATCAGCGAGGCAAGGAAGCGCTCCATACTGCCGAGCACGGTGCGATGCACCATGGCTACTAAATGCTCCTGCCCGTCTTCGCCGGTATAACTAACATCAAACCGCGAGGGGAGGTTAAAATCAACCTGAATGGTCGGCCCCTGCCACCCCTCAAACTTGATGTCTATCTTGGGTCCGTAAAACACACCCTCCCCCGGGTCTACTTCATAGGCAAGCCCCTGCCGGGTAAGAGCCCGGCTTAAGGTATCGGTCGCCTCCTCCCAGACCTTGGTATCGCCGGCATATTTTTCGGGGCGGGTGGAGAGAAATATCTGATAATCACTGAAGCCAAAGGTATCTACCATAAACATGGCTAAATCCAGGACCCCCGCCACCTCGTCCTCCAGCTGGTCAAAGCGGCAAAAGATATGGGCATCGTCCTGGGTAAAGCCCCTCACCCGGGACAGTCCGTGCAGCACCCCGGAGCGCTCATAGCGATACACCGTGCCCAGCTCGGCATAGCGCAGGGGTAGCTCCCGGTAGCTGTGGTGGCTGGTCTTATAAATCAGGATATGCCCCAGGCAATTCATCGGCTTGATGATATACTCCTGCCCCTCCACCTCCATGGGGCTGTAAAGGTAATCACGGTAAAACTCCCAGTGACCGCTGGTCTTCCACAAGTTCAGCTTGGCGATGTGGGGGGTATATACTATGTCATAGCCGCGCTTGATGTGCTCATCCTTCCAGAAGTCCTCAATAATGCGCCGTATCACCGCCCCCTTGGGGTGCCAGTGAACCAGCCCCGGCCCAGCCTCCTCATGGAGGCTGAAAAGGTCAAGCTCCTTGCCCAATTTTCTGTGGTCGCGCTTCGCCGCCTCATCAAGCTTATTAAGGTGCTCAGCCAGAGCCTCCTCAGTGTCAAAGGCAACGCCATATACCCGCTGCAACATGGGGCGCTTCTCATCCCCCCGCCAGTAGGCGCCGGCAATGCTGAGGAGCTTAAACGCCCCTATCTCTCCGGTAGAACCGATATGGGGTCCGCGGCATAAATCGAGGAACTTGCCCTCCTGATATAAGCTAACCTTCGCATCGGGGATTTCGTCAATCAGCTCCAGCTTATAGGGCTGGTCAGCAAACAGGGCTTTAGCCTTCTTCTTAGTTACCTCCTCACGGGTAAAGGGGACGTTGGCCGCGATTATCTCCCTCATCTTAGACTCAATGAGGGGCAGGTCATCAACGGTCAGTGAGCGGGGTAAATCAAAGTCGTAGTAGAAGCCATTCTCAATAGCGGGGCCGATGCCGAATTTAGCCTCGGGGAAAATGGACAGCACCGCCTCCGCCATAACATGAGCCGCAGAATGGCGCATTATCTCCAATTTTTCACTGTCTTTAGAAGCCATAATTAAAGTCCCGTAATCAACTATGAAAGCCTTTTGATTATATCAGCTACTAGCTATGCGTGCAATTAAG
>CAZUHO010000166.1:0-1652 GCA_964620725.1 uncultured Dehalococcoidales bacterium | reverse complement strand
AGTTAAAGAGAGGCTTTGCCTCTCTTAATAACCTCTTCCCCCTCTCCTTTGAAGGAGAGGGGGATAAAGGGGGTGAGGTAGATAATCATGATACCAACAGAACCCGAAGAGGAACAAAACAAAGAAACAGAGCCAGAGTTAAGCGAGATAGAGGGCGAAGAGGCATTAAAACAGGCTCTGGCTGAGGAGAAGGCGAAGGCAGAAGCCAACCTGGCCGGCTGGCAGAGAGCGCAGGCAGACTACGTCAACTACAAGCGGCGAGCCGAGCAGGACAAGGAGGAAATCAGCCAGTTTGCCAACTCCATACTTGTCCTTAACCTGCTGCCAATTCTGGACGACTGGGAGCGAGCCCTGGCTTCTATCCCGGATGACCAAGCCGACCTTAGCTGGATAGAGGGTATCAGGCTCATTGAGCGCAAGCTGCGCGGGGTCTTAGAATCCCAGGGGCTGTCCCCCATTGAGGCGGTGGGGCAACCGTTTGACCCCACCCTGCACGAAGCAGCCATGCAGGGGAAGGGTGAGGAAGGGATAGTTGTTGAGGAGCTGCAAAAGGGCTACAAGTTCCGCGACCGGGTTATTCGCCCATCCAAGGTAGTGGTGGGCAACGGAGAAGAAGAAAAAGAGGAGGAATAAGCTATGGCAAGAGCTGTAGGAATTGATTTAGGGACAACCTTTAGTGAAGTAGCGGTAATGCAGGCAGGGGAGCCGGTAGTTATCCCCTCCGCTGAAGGTGACACCCTCTTCCCCTCAGTAGTGGCGATAAGTAAGAGCGGGGAGCGCCTGGTGGGGCAGATAGCTAGGCGCCAGGCCATCGTTAACCCGGAGAATACTATCTACAGTATCAAACGCTTTATGGGGCGTAAGTGGGGTGAGCCACTGGGGCGGGAGCTACCGGTAGAGGAGGATGCCAAGCGCAAGACCTATAAGGTAACCAAGGGACCCGATAATGAGGTGCGGGTGGTGATGGGGGAAAAGGAATACAGCCCGCCGGAAATCTCGGCAATGATTCTGCAAAAACTGAAGACGGATGCCGAGGCTTACCTCGGCGAGAAGGTAGTTGACGCCGTAATCACCGTTCCCGCTTACTTCAACGATGCCCAGCGCCAGGCGACCAAGGATGCCGGTACCATAGCCGGGCTTAATGTGCTGAGAATAATCAATGAGCCAACGGCTGCCTCCCTAGCCTATGGACTGGGCAAGAAGAAGGAAGAGACCATCGCCGTCTACGACCTCGGTGGTGGCACCTTTGATATCTCCATCCTTGAGATTGGTGAAGGCACCTTCCAGGTCAAGTCAACCAGCGGTGATACTCACCTTGGTGGTGATGACCTTGACCAGAAGGTTATGGACTGGCTGTGTGATGAGTTCAAACGAGACCAGGGGATAGACCTCAAGCAGGACAGGACGGCTTTGCAGCGACTCAAGGAAGCCGCGGAAAAGGCAAAGATTGAACTGTCCTCCGTCACCCAGACCGAGATAAACCTCCCCTTTATCACCGCCGATGCCAGCGGTCCCAAGCACCTTACCGTTACCCTTACCCGCTCCCAGCTTGAGCAACTGGTAATGGACCTGGTAGAGAAAACCCTGGAACCCTGCCGCCAGGCACTGGCTGACGCCGGAAAAAGCGCCTCCCAGATTGATGAGGTGATTCT
>CAZUHO010000165.1:0-1730 GCA_964620725.1 uncultured Dehalococcoidales bacterium | reverse complement strand
AGAGCAGGACTTACCCCTCAACCCGATGAAGATATCGGGTGTTTGCGGTCGGCTGCTATGCTGCTTGGCTTATGAAAGCGAGCAGTACCATGACATGAAGGAGAAACTGCCCAGGCAGGGTCAACGGGTAAAAACCCCCTTGGGGGAGGCTGTGGTGGTGGGGGGTAATCCGCTCAAGGAAACAGTATGGGTTGAGCTGGAAACCGAGGCAAGGGTGGAATTGCCTCTGAGCAAGATTACAATTGAGGAGCGACCGCCCAAGAAGGGCTAGCTCTTATTGGGGCAGGTATTTTTGCCACTGGCTGTGGATTTGCTGGTGGCCCCGAGGCAGGTAGAAGAAGCTGCCACCCTTTGGCGGTGCCGGCTGCCGGCTTAGTTTCATCCCCGCTTCTTTAGGTGTTTTGCCCGCCTTACGCCGATTGCAGTTTGTGCAGGCGCTGACCACATTTTCCCAGACGTGCTCCCCACCCCGGTATCGGGGGAGGACGTGGTCCAGGGTAAGCTGGTGGGTCTGCTTGCCGCAATACTGACAGGTAAATTGGTCACGGTGGAAGACCTCAAGGCGGGTGAGCTTCCTCTGGGGTCGGGGGCGCTTAATCATAGAGGCGAGTCGTATTACTGAGGGAACAGAGAAGCTCTGGCTGGCGGAGTGGATAAATCCGGTGCCATTCTCCAGCATCTCGGCTTTGCCGTAATGGAGCAATACTACCGCCCGCCGCACTCGACATATATTGAGTGGCTCGTAGCTTTGATTTAATACCAGGACAGGAAGGTTTACCATCTCTACGGCATTCATCAATACAAAACCTGCCTATTTTACTAAAAAACTCTGTAGCTATGCAAATTAGCGGCTAGCTCCGGCGCCCCTTTCGGCCTCGGGTTACCTTCTTTCGGCGGGCGGTGGCATCAGTCCGGTAGTCGGGAGCGATGATATTAAACAGGGTACTGATTCTGGGGTCGGCGAGCCGCGAGCTGACGGGGCTATCAATTTCATCCAGCGAGTAGCGGGTGGTGATTATAGTGGGCAGCCGGGCATTATAGCGATGGTTTATAACCTGATAGAGCTTTTCCTGTGCCCATGGGGTGGTTGACTGCTCACCAAAGTCATCCAGTATGAGCAGGGGGGCGTTCTTTACCTCTTCGAAGAGCTGGTCATAGGATATCTGGCTCTCCGGGCTGAAGGTCAGGCGCAGGTGGTCAAGGAGGTCGGGCACTACCTCAAATTTGACCGGTTTTCCCTCTTTGAGGCGGTGATTGGCGATGGCAGCTGCCAGATGGGTCTTGCCACAGCCGGTAACACCGGCAAGTACCAGCCAGCCGTCGGGTGATTTGGCGAAGTCAAGGGCTAGACGGTATGCCTCTTCCAGGTTCTGGCGTTGCTCCGTGGGCAGGTTGACCCGCTTCCAGTCAAAATTATCAAAGGTCATATTTTTAAGCAGCGCCAGGTCGAGACCGCTATATCGCTGGAGGCGGGCTTTACGCTCTTTATCCAGTTCTTTCTGAACACAGCGGCAGGTAATAACCCGGCTGTAGTCGGGCTTGCCTGAGGGCAGGCGGGGGTGAACAAACCCCGCCCCCTGGCATATGGGACAGACTGAGCTTGGTGACGCCTCTTCCTCTTCAGCGCCTGACCATGTGTCCATATTTGCCTTTGATGTATTTGTCTGGGTCTGTCTTTTTAGAATCTCGCTGATATGTTCCATCACCCTTACCTTCTGTTGACCAGCGCT
>CAZUHO010000164.1:0-1747 GCA_964620725.1 uncultured Dehalococcoidales bacterium | reverse complement strand
AAGGCATTGCCGATAGCCTGCGTCCCTGAGGCACAGGCGGTCACCGTGCACATATTCGCCCCCCTGGCGCCGAATTCAATGGCAATCTGCCCCGCTGCCATATTGCACAGGAAACTGGGGACAAAGAAGGGGGTAATCTGACGGCGCTCACCCCTAATCAGCAGCTCGTGGTTCTTCTCTATACTTTCTATGCCGCCCATGGCTGTCCCCACCGATACCCCAACCCTCTCGCTATTTTTGTCATTTATGGAGAGCCCTGAATCCTCCAGCGCCATCCTGGTAGCCGCCAGGGCAAAATGGATAAAACGGTCTCCCCTCCTTACCAGCTTCTTATCAATAAAATCCGAGGGGTTAAAGTCTCTGACCTCCCCGGCAACCTGGGTGCGAAAATCGCTGGCATCAAAGTGGGTAACGGCGCTAACGCCCGATTTCCCGGCGCATAATGACTCCCAGCTTTTCTCCACCCCAATCCCCAGTGGGGTCACTGCTCCAAGGCCGGTTACTACTACCCTTCTCTTCACCTATTTCTCCCGCAGGCTATTCTTATCAATCTTGCCCTCGGCAGTTTTGGGCAGAGAGCCAACAAAGGTAATCTCTCTCGGCACCTTATAATTAGCCAGGCGCTCAAGGCAAAACTTCTTTATCTCCTGTTCCGTAGCCACTTCCCCCGTCCTTAACTTGATAAAAGCTCGGGGTGACTCCCCCCGCGCTTCGTCGGGGATACCCACCGCCGCCGCCTCAGCCACCTTGGGGTGGCTAGCCAGCACCTGCTCAATATCGCTGGGATAGATATTCTGCCCCTTAGCGATAACCATGTCCTTCTTCCTGCCTGCCACCAGAAACAGCCGCCCTTCCTCATCCAGCTTGCCCATATCACCGGTATAGAGCCAGCCATTCTTTATCATTTCGGCAGTTGCCTGGGGATTGTTATAGTAGCCGTTCATTATCGGTCCCCTGACAACTATCTCACCCGGCTGGTCTGGCGGCAGCTCCCGACCATCATCATCAACTATCTTCAGCTCCCACCCGGGCAAAGCCTTCCCCACCGAGCCCGGCTTGCCGGCACCATCAGGGGACTGGCAGGTAACTTGAGCTGCGGACTCGGTCAAGCCCCAGAAATCAACCGCCGATAAGCCAAGGTGCTGCTTGATTTTCTGCCAGATATTAGGCGGCATAGCCGCTCCCGCCGTACCCCAGAGGCGGAGAGAGCTCAGGTCTTGGTGTATCCCCTCCGTCTCGGTGGCGTTAACTATCAGGGCATGAACGAAGGGCACCGCCATAAAAATGGTCGCCTTCTCCCGCTCAATAACCTCAAGGAGACTACCAACGGATAACCCGCCCAATATCACCACCGTGCTCCCCTTGGTGATTGCCGTCAGCAGTATTACCACCAAGCCAAAGGCATGATGCATGGGCAGAGCAAAAAGCACCACCACATCCTTATCCGTCTGCTGAAATCCATCGCCGGATATTGCCGCCTCCCTCACCAGGGCCTGATGGGACATCACCACCCCCCTCGGGTCAAAGCTAGGCCCCGAGGTATAGGCAATATGGGCAATATCCTCACCCTTCAGCTCCACCGCCACCGGCTCCGCCGAAGCGGTATCCATAATCTCCTGATAGCCAGGAAACTTACCTTTATACTCAGAACCTACCTCTATGACCCCGGCTATGGACTTAAACTCCCCTAGCACCGGGACTATTTGTTTCAAAAGCGGGCTTTCCGCCACCACCACCCTGGGCTGGG
>CAZUHO010000163.1:0-1761 GCA_964620725.1 uncultured Dehalococcoidales bacterium | reverse complement strand
GTCAACCGGGGCCGGCGGCTTGCCGTATAAGCCGTAGCAGTAGTCCTTTACCTGGCCTGATATCATCTTGTATCTGCCGAAGAGGACATTCTGCACGGCTTGAATGCCCACAATCTGGCTGGTGGGGGTGACCAGGGGCGGGTAGCCGAGCTCCTTTCTTACCCGGGGTAGTTCGGCATAGACCTCTTCAATTTTATCCAGGGCGTTAGCCTCCCGCAGCTGGGCTACCAAATTGGTGGTCATGCCGCCGGGAACCTGGTGCATCAGCACTGCGGTGTCAATGACCGACATTCTGGTGGTGTCCAAAAAGTCCCGATACTTGGGGGCTACCGATTCAATATACTGCCCCATCTTGAATAGATGAACCAAATCAAGCCCGGTGTCCCTGGCTGTTCCCTGAAGGGCAACGACAATGGGCTCAACCGGGGGTAGGGAGGAGCGCAGGGCGAAGGGGGCGAGGGCGGTATCAACAATGTCCACCCCGGCCTCAATCGCCTTGAGGCAGCTCATCAGCCCCATGCCGCTGGTATGGTGGGTGTGGAGCTGTACCGGAATCTTTAATACCTTCTTCAGCGCCTTAATCAGCTCGTAGGCATCGTCGGGGGCGATAAGCCCGGCCATGTCCTTGATGCACAGGCTGTCCGCCCCCATCTTCTCAAGAATAAGCGCCTTTTTGACATAATATTCAACGTTATATACCGGTCCCCCCATCTTGGGCTGGGTGAGGGAGTAGCACAGGGTAAGCTGGGCGTGCTTGCCGCATTCCTTGATTGCCTTGAGGCTGGTCTCAAAGTTGCGCTCGTCGTTAACGGCGTCAAACACCCGGAAGATGTCAATGCCAACCTCAGCAGCTTGGTGGACAAAGGCGGTGACCACGTCGTCGGCGTAGTTGCGGTAGCCCACCAGGTTCTGCCCGCGGAGCAGCATCTGGAGGGGGGTATCGGGCATGAGCCGTTTCAGGATGCGGGGTCTCTCCCAGGGGTCTTCGTTAAGGAATCTGGTGGCGACATCAAAGGTGGCTCCTCCCCAGACCTCCATGGAGTGGAAGCCGGCTTTATTCATCTCCCCGGCGATGGCTTCCATATCCTCGGTGCGCATTCGCGTCGCCAGCGAGGACTGGTGCCCGTCGCGGAAGGTAACATCGGTGATTTTCAATCGGTTCTCTTTAGTCTCCATCTTTGCCCTCTTTCTGCTTGTCATTATTTGCTCCCTTCTTTGGGAGCTGCTTGAGGGGGCGTCTCCATCTGGATATAGGCGGTGACGGCGGCAATAATAGCGGCGATTAACTTCCTTTTGTCCACCATTTCCCCTTACCGCCTTATAGTGGAATATTCCCGTGTTTTTTCTGGTGGTGGGCAATGCTGGGGTTTTCCAGCAGCTCCAGCGCCCTTATCAGCTTGGGGCGGGTGAGCCTGGGGTCGATGACATTATCAATATAGCCCCTGGCGGCTGCGATGTAAGGGTTGTCAAACCTATCTTTGTATTCCCTGATCAGCTCCTGCTTTTTCTTGTCCTTGTTCTTTGCCTTAGCGATGGCGTCCCGGTAGATGATATTCACCGCCCCCTCCGCTCCCATGACGGCAATCTCGGCGGTGGGCCAGGCAAGGTTGATATCGCCGCGCAGGTGCTTACTGCTCATCACGATATAAGCCCCGCCGTAAGCCTTGCGGGTGATAACGGTAATCTTGGGCACAGTTGCCTCGGCATAGGCATAGATAAACTTGGCGCCGTGCCTGATGATACCGCCCTCCTCCTGCTTGG
>CAZUHO010000162.1:0-1796 GCA_964620725.1 uncultured Dehalococcoidales bacterium | reverse complement strand
ATTTCGGAGACCGCCAGCCGCCGCATTGTTAAGTTTGCCTTTGACTATGCCCGCGCCCATCAAAGAAAAGGGGTAACCGCCGGGCACAAAGCCAACATCATGAAGTTCTCCGACGGGCTGTTTCTGGCAAGCGCCAGAGAGGTGGCTAAAGATTACCCCGATATTGAATTTGAGGACAGAATCGTGGACAACCTGTGTATGCAGCTGGTGCGGAGACCGCAGCAATTTGACGTGCTGGTGCTGCCCAATCTCTACGGCGACATTGTCTCCGAGCTATGCGCCGGTCTGGTGGGCGGGCTGGGGGTAACCCCTGGAGCTAATCTCGGTGATAGCATCGCCGTCTTCGAGCCAACCCACGGCAGCGCCCCTAAATACAGGGGGCAGAATAAGGTCAACCCCATGGCGATGATACTCTCCGGGGTGATGATGCTGCGCCACCTCGGCGAAACAAAGGCGGCGGAACGGCTGGAGAAAGCCGTCGCTGAGGTTATCGCTGAAGGCAAAGACGTTACCTACGATATGAAGCCCGATATGCCCCATGCCAGGGTCGTCGGCACCTCAGAGGTAGCCGAGGCTGTAATTAAAAAACTGAGGAGCTAAAAATAGCGACCAAAATTACCATTATTGGCGCCGGGAATGTCGGTGCCTCCTGCGCCCAACGACTCGCCGAGAAGGGCTACGCCGATGTCGTCCTGGTGGACATTGTCCCCGGTCTAGCCCAGGGTAAGGCGCTGGATATCTCCCAATCGGCGCCCGTGGTCAACTTTGACAGCGGCGTCAGCGGGGCTAAGAGCTATAAGGAGACCGCTAATTCAGAGGTGGTAATCATCACCGCCGGCTTCAGCCGCAAACCGGGCATGACCCGCGATGAGCTATGCCTGACCAATATGAAGGTTATCAATGACACTATCCATAATGTGGTGAGCCACTCCCCCGATTGCACCATTATTATGGTGACCAACCCGGTAGATGCCATGACCTACCTGGCGATTAAGGCCAGCAAGCTTCCCCGCAACAGGGTCGTCGGCTTATCCGGCGTCCTCGACGGCGCCCGCCTCAGCAGCTTCATTGCCGATGAGCTCAAGGTACCGCCGGCAAGCGTCTCTGCCTGCATCCTGGGGGAACACGGCAAGAACATGGTGGTTATCCCCAGGCTGACCACGGTCAAGGACAAACCGCTCACCGAGCTCCTGCCCAAAGATACCATTGATAAGCTGGTGGGGCGGACGGTAATGGGCGGGGATGAGATTGTGGCTCTGCTTAAGACCGGCAGCGCCTTTTATGCCCCCTCCGCCGCCGCCGCCCGCATGGCGGAGGCGATAATCTTGGATAAAAAGGAAACCCTCCTCTGCGCCGCCCACCTTGATGGGGAATACGGGATTAAGGACACAGTCATCAGCGTCCCGGTAAAGCTGGGTAAAAAGGGCATTGAAGAGATAATAGAGCTTGAGCTGACCACAGAAGAAAAACAAGCCCTGAATAAGTCAGCCAAGGCAGTGCAAGAGCTAATAAAGACGATGAATTTAGGCTAAGGGTGAGTTAATATCTATTCCCACCCACCACCCTTAAGTGGAAGGGGTAACGAAATAGGGGAAAGGGGCTCACCCACCGTCCTTAGAGGTATCTGAGAAGGGCAAAGCCCCGTAGGGCGGGAGGGCGGGAAGAAAAAGGTTAAAATGGGGAGGGGCTGGGAAGCAAGGCGCTAAAATGAAAGAGGTCAAAACCAGCGACATCACTCAAGCCGTAGCCCGGCTCTGCCAGGAGGCTAACTTCGTGCTGGGGGAGGACGTTTTAGC
>CAZUHO010000161.1:0-1803 GCA_964620725.1 uncultured Dehalococcoidales bacterium | reverse complement strand
CCCCCTCAATCCTAACCGCACAGACCTTATATTCCGGTATTTTGGCTACCGGGTCAACTGCGGGGTTGGTCAGCATGTTTGCCGGGCTTTCGGCAAAGTGGAAGGTCATAAATACCACCCCCACCGGTGACGCCTCGGTTACCCTGGCCCTGGCTTTTACCTCCCCCCGCCGGGATATAACCTTGACCGTTTCACCATCCTTCACCCCCAGAGCCTTAGCATCATGGGGGTTCATCTCTACCCCCTCCCCTTTCAGTATATTAAGCCCTTCTACCTTTCTGGTCATGGTGCCGGTATGAAAATGGTAGAGGCTGCGCCCCGTGGTCAGCACCAGGGGGTATTTCCTATCGGGTAGCTCCATGGGCGGCTTATACTCCAGGGGGAGAAATCTCCCCTTGCCCCGGGTGAACTGCTTAGTATGAAGAATAGGCGTACCAGGGTGGTCCTTGGTGGGGCAGGGCCACTGCAGCCCGCCCTTCTCCAGCCGTTTATAGCTAATACCAGCGTAGCTCGGGGTAAGGCTGGCTATCTCATCCATTATATCGGAGGGATGTTTAAAATCAAAGCCCTTCCCCAGCCTCTTCCCCATCCTTTTACCCAGCTGGCAGGTAATCCACCAGTCAGGCTTAGAGTTGCCGACAGGCTCTATTGCCTTTCTTACCCGCTGTACCCGTCTCTCGGTATTGGTAAAGGTGCCATCTTTCTCAGCGAAGCTTGTTCCGGCTAAGATGACATCAGCCAACTCTGCCGTCTCGGAGGGGAATATGTCCTGAACGACAAGGAATTCTAATTTCTCTAAAGCCTCACGGGCATGAGTAATGTCAGGCTCACTAAGAAGAGGGTTTTCGCCGATAATATAGAGTGCCTTTATCTTTTTATTATAGGCGGCATCAAATATCTCGGTTATGGTCAGCCCGGGCTTGGGCGGTAACGAGCAGCCCCAGGCTTGCTCGAATTTCTTTTTGATATCGGGGGCAGCCACTGCCTGGTAGCCGGGGTAGACGTTGGGCAGGGCACCTATGTCGCAGGCACCCTGGACGTTGTTCTGGCCACGGAGGGGGTTTACCCCTGTTGAGGGCTTGCCCACATTGCCGGTGAGCATAGCCAGATTGGCAGTGGCAATGACGTTATCGGTGCCGTGGGAGTGCTGGGTGATGCCCATGGCATAGAGAATGGATGAAGGCTTATTTATGGCATAGACCCTGGCCGCTTCGGCTATCTTTTCCTTGGGCACGCCGGTGGCTTTTTGGGCAAAATCAAGGCTGAAGCCTTTTAATGACTTCCTGAAGGCATCGAAGTTTTCACACCTTTCTTTAATAAAGCCCTCGTCAAGCAGCTTTTCATCGACGATGACCCTGGCCATCCCCATGAGCAGGGCGACATCGCTCCCCGGCTTGTGCCGGAGCCATAGATATGCCCAGCGCACCAGCTCAATCTCCCTGGGGTTAGCCACGATTAGCTTTGCCCCCTTATCTACTGCTTTCTTTATTTCAAGGCCGATTATGGGGTGGGCTTCGGTGGTGTTGGTGCCGATAGCCAGGATGCAGCCGGCATCCTTGATTTCGTTTATGGAGTTGGTCATAGCCCCGCTGCCAAAGCTCTGCGCCAAGCCGGCGACAGTAGGGGCATGGCAGAGGCGGGCGCAGTGGTCAACGTTGTTTGTCCCCAGCACGGCCCGGGCAAACTTCTGGGCGATATAGTTCTCCTCATTGGTGCACTTGGCTGATGAGATTACCGCTACCTCTTCCGGTTTGTAACCGCCAAGCCTCTGGGCGACAAGCTCCAGGGCTTCATCCCAGCCTG
>CAZUHO010000160.1:0-1811 GCA_964620725.1 uncultured Dehalococcoidales bacterium | reverse complement strand
TGTTCCCGCGATAGGACGAGTGGTCACCGTGCCCTCCACCGCCCTCAACAGAATCTCGGGGGATGAGCCGATAATGTGAAAGTCTTTCAGCTCGAGGAAGAACATATAGGGCGATGGATTTATGCCCCGCAGTGCCTGGTAGATATTCAGGGGTTGGGCATTGGTGCGCCGGCTCAGGCGCTGTGAGAGCACAATCTGGATGGCTTCACCGGCAATGATATACTGCCTTGCCTTCTCTACGCTGGCTTCAAATTCTTCTCTGCTAAAATTAGAAGAAATCTGGGCAGGCTCTGCTGGCGCATCTATAGTTTTGGGTGCTGCGGGCTGGGGGTCAAGGGGTTGCTCCAGTCTCTTCGCTAGGTCGTCTATCTTCCTGGTTGCCGCCTGGTAGGCGCTATCTGGGTCGCCATCAGGGCGGGCGTGGCTGACGACCTTAATCTTATTTTTAGCATGGTCAAAGACGAGGAGGCTGTCAACGAACATTAACACCGACTCGGGCAAGCCGAGGGGGTCAGATTCCGGCGATGGCAGTTGCTCGAAGCGGCGTACTGTTTCGTAGCCGAGGTAGCCAACGGCGCCGCTGCAAAAATCAGGCAGTCCGCTTACCGGCACCAGCTTGTGTTTTTTAAGCTCCTCGGCGATGAGGTGGAGGGGGTCAGCCTTGTCTCCCTCCCTGGTACTGAACACCTGATAGGGTTCGGTGCCGATGAAGCTGTAGCGTGCCGCCCGTTCCCCGCCTTCCACGCTCTCCAGAAGGAAGGAATAGTCGCCGCGCCTCACCTTCAGGAAGGCGGAAAGCGGTGTCTCCGCACCCACCGCCATCTCGCGGTAGACGGGCACCAGATTCCCCTGGCTTTTTAGCCCTCTAAATTCTTCCAGTGTTGGATGGTACATATTAAGTTTCGCCTCCCCCAAAAATAAGGGTAAAAAATAAACCCCTCGCCATAGGGGCGAGAGGTTAAATCCTTCGCGGTGCCACCCTAATTAGTTGCTAGTTGGCAACCATCTCATTCAGGTACAGCCCTTTACTAAATAAGAACGATACCCTGGGCTCTGATAACGGTACCCTTTCCGACGAAACCTACTCAGAAATCCCTTTCGGTCTGCAGCTCCCGAGTCCATTCCGCCTCTGCGCTGGCACCGGCTCACACCTACCCCGGCTCTCTGCGCCTCGCTGGAGACATACTAGTCTCGTTCTCAGCCTTTAGGCTATATTCAATTAACATAAGTATAGGCAATGATTTAATTTTTGTCAAGCCTTTGCTTTGTTTGATGGCCTTAAGCCTCGCCTCCGCTGTGTTGTTCCATATTGATTATATCGCTAGGGTGAAAACCCAGCCCCTCAAAGTAGTTCATTAATTTGTGGTCATCTTTAGAAACGAAGGCGCGTATCGTTGGGATCCCTTTACCCTCGCAGGTACTCTTTAACTTGTTAATTAATAGAGTACCAATACCCTTCCCCTGATAATTGGGTTCAATAGCTAAGGCATGGATGACGCACACCTCTTTAATCGGTATGCCCAGATATACAATCCGAGCCAGGAGAAACCCAACTAGATGTCCCTCAAAACTAGCAATAAAACTCAAGTCGTGGCGTCCTCCTATTTGAGCGGCAACCATTTCCTTGTTGTCAATAAAAGAGCTCCACCAGAAACCTAGAATGGGGTCTATATCGCTTCCCACGAGGGGCCGTATATTTACGCCGCTTTTCTTGACAGCCATTTTGGACCTCCCTAGATGTTTATTTCAGTTACGCCACAACTACTGATTATAGCAGTATATCACAATTTAAATCGTCAATAAAAATGGCA
>CAZUHO010000159.1:0-1819 GCA_964620725.1 uncultured Dehalococcoidales bacterium | reverse complement strand
GGTGAACCCCTTCCACTTAAGGGCGGCGGGCGGGAAAAGATAAAATATATTCGGGATTTAGCCCTCCTTTACCTTGATGGAGTCGTCTTTATAGACTATTTTCCCCTGGAATATAGTCGCCATGACCCTGCCCTTGAGCCTCTCGCCGGCGAGGGGGGTATTCCTGCCCTTTGAGGCGAAATCTTTTATATCTACCACCCACTCCAGAGCGGGGTCAAATATGGTTACATCGGCGGGAGCGCCGGTAGCCAGCGTCCCTAATTTAGCGTACTTATTGCCGATAATCTTAGCCGGTTCAGAGGTGAGCTTGGCAATAAGGGTAGCCAGGCTTATCTCTCCGTTATGCACCAGGCTCATCAGGCTGCCCAGGGCGGTCTCAAAGCCGCTGATGCCGAAGGGGGCGAGGTCAAACTCGCAGAGCTTATCAGCTTCGGTGTGGGGGGCGTGGTCGGTGGCGATAATATCAATGGTGTTATCCTTAAGCCCCTGAATCAGGGCTTTGATGTCCTGTTTGGTTCTCAGCGGCGGGTTTACCTTGGCCTTGGTATCATAGCCGATGACCCTTTCCTCGGTCAGGGTGAGATGGTGGGGGGTAACCTCGGCGGTGACCCTGATGCCCTTCTCCTTAGCACGGCGGATGAGCTCAACCGAGCCCTCGGTGCTGGCATGGGCGATGTGCAGCCTGCCGCCGGTCAGCTCTGCCAGAGACAGGTCGCGAGCCACCATAATCTCTTCGGCAGCATTTGGTATCCCCCGCAGACCGAGCTTGGTTGATATTACGCCCTCGTTCATCTGCCCGCCCTCGGTGAGGGCTTTTTCTTCGCAGTGGTCAATGATGGGCAGCTCAAAGGCACGGCTGTAGTCCAGCGCCTGGCGCATAAGGTATGAGCTTGACGCTGGTTCGCCGTCATCACTGAGGGCAATCACCCCGGCTGAAGCCAGCTCGCCCATCTCGGCTAATTCCTCCCCCTTTCTCCCCTTAGATATGCAGCCTATAGGCAGGACCCGGACCACCCCCTCCGAGGCTGACCTGGACTTTATAAACTCAATGGCAGTCTGGTTGTCCAGTGGGGGGTTAGTGTTGGGCATGCAGCAGATGGTGGTAAAGCCGCCTCTGGCGGCGGCGCTGGTCCCGCTGGCGATGGTCTCTTTCTCCTCGTCGCCGGGCTGCCTCAGGTGGCAGTGGAGGTCAATAAGTCCGGGGCAGACAACCAGCCCTTTAGCGTTGAGGATGTCATAGTTGGCTTGGGGTGGGGTTTCCTCCCCCTTGCCCCGCCATGAGATTTTACCTTCGCTGATAAGCAGGCTGCCGCTTACGTCTATCCCTTGGCTGGGGTCGATTATCTGTCCCCCTTTAATAAGCAACGATTTCATTGTTTCTGGCTCCCGCTGAGCAGGTAGAGCAAAGCCATACGCACGGCGACGCCATTAGAAACCTGCTCGTTGATGACCGACTGCTTACCGTGAGCCACCGCCGGGGAAATCTCAATCCCTTCGTTGACGGGGCCGGGGTGGAGGACAAGGGCGTCCGGCTTAGCCCTGGCCAGCCTTGCCTCGGTGAGCTGGTATAGCTGGATATACTCGCGGATGCTGGGCAGCAGTCCGCTCTTTTGTCTTTCTCGCTGCAGGCGCAGGGTCATCACTATATCGGCTTTATCTAAAGCAAGCTCAATGTTGGGCTCAATATTGACCGGGGGAAGCTGCTTATTGCCCAGTCCGATGGGGCCCAGCCCGATGGGTAGGAGGGTAGGGGGGCAACAAAGCGTGACCTCTATGCCCATGGTGGTTAGCCCCCACATGTTGGAGCGAGCCACCCGGC
>CAZUHO010000158.1:0-1844 GCA_964620725.1 uncultured Dehalococcoidales bacterium | reverse complement strand
CCCCCGAGGGTGGGAGGGTGGGAAAGAAAAAGTTAGATTAGAAATGGGGAGAGGCTGTTTAAGCTTTATGTTATACTTAAATTATGAAGGAGCTTCTTTTCGGCACTGGCGGCAGCCCCCACAGCTCCAGGACGCAGTCCACCATAGACGGCATCAAGCGCATCGCCGAGCTGGGGCTGGGCTGTATGGAGCTGGAGTTCGTCTACGGGGTGAGGATGGGTGAGGCGGGGGCTCGGCTGGTGGCGGAAACGGCATCTCAGGAAGGGGTAAAGCTATCGGCTCATGGCCCTTACTACATTAACCTCAACGCCCGCGAGCCGGAGAAGATAATCGCCAGTCAGGAGAGGATACTCCAGACCGCCCGCATCGGCGCCATATGCGGGGCGGAAAGCATCATCTTCCATGCCGCCTTCTACCTCGGCGACCCGCCGGAGAAGACCTACAGTACGGTGAAGAAATACCTGGGGGAGGTGGTGGACCAGCTCAGGCGGGAAAATAATGGGATATGGGTCAGGCCTGAGGTCATGGGTAAGCCCACCCAGTTTGGAACCATAGACGAGATACTCAATCTGTGCGCTGAGCTTGAGGGGGTGGGTATCGGCATGGACTTCGCCCACTGGCATGCCCGCAGCGGGGGGTCTAATTCCTATCCCGAGTTTACCTCCATCCTCCAGCAGATAAAACAGCGACTGGGAGACCAAGCCCTGAACAACATGCATATTCATGTCTCCGGTATTGCCTATGGCAAGAAGGGGGAGATAAAACACCTTGACCTGAAGGAGTCGGACTTCAACTATGTTGAGCTGCTCAGAGCCTTGAAGGACTTTGACGCCAGGGGGCTGTTAATCTGCGAGAGCCCCAGTCTGGAAGGGGATGCCCTGCTCCTCCAGGAGACCTACCATAACCTGTAAATAAGGCGGCGTTTTTTTCATTGACAGCTGTTTCTGGTATAATATAAAGGTTAGATTAAAGTATGAAGGCAAGTTGGATGCGCAATAGCTTAATCTATATCATTATATTGGTTGCCGCTGTAGTTTTGATATTTCAGTTTATCCCATCGCCGGGAAAACCGACTGAAATCAGCCTGGATGAAGCTATAGCTATGTCGCAAGATGGCGAGATATCCGAGCTTACCATGGAGGGTGATGAGCTACTCATTACCGCTACCGACGGGGCAGAGCTAAAAGCGGTTGTAGGCAACCTTACCCTGGTTGACCTTAAAGAGCTGGGGCTTAATCTTGAGGGAATAGACTATGAGGTAAAACCGTCGGGGTTTGACTGGGGTAGTCTGCTGATAGGTTTCATTCCTCTGGTCCTCTTTGGCGCCCTGCTCTTCTTCCTTTTCCGCTCGGCGCGGGGGGCTAACAGCCAGGCGATGAGTTTCGGTCGCAGCCGTGCCCGCCTCTTCCCGGCAAGCACGCCAACGGTGACCTTTGATGATGTCGCCGGGGTGGAAGAAGCCAAACAGGAGCTGTATGAAGTTGTAGAATTCCTCAAGTCCCGGGAGAAGTTCCAGAAACTTGGGGCACGTATCCCCAAGGGAATGTTATTAATAGGCCCGCCGGGTACAGGAAAGACGCTGCTGGCTCGGGCAGTAGCCGGCGAAGCCGGCGTGCCCTTCTTTTCTATTAGCGGCAGCGAATTTGTGGAGATGTTTGTCGGTGTCGGTGCCTCCAGGGTGCGTGACCTCTTTGAACAGGCAAAGCGTAATACCCCCTGCATTATATTCATTGATGAGATTGACGCCGTAGGTCGCCATCGTGGTGCCGGGCTGGGTGGGGGTCATGATGAGCGGGAGCAGACCCTCAATCAGATTCTGGTGGAGATGGACGGCTTTGACACCA
>CAZUHO010000157.1:0-1887 GCA_964620725.1 uncultured Dehalococcoidales bacterium | reverse complement strand
TAGCCTAACCAAACGGCGGCGGCTTCGTTATACTAAAAGGAAAGAGCCTAGACCTTTGTCTAAATCCTGCCTGCGTGCTACAATAAAAACCGCAATGAAAGGGATAAACATGAAATTGAAATATCTATTAATTCCCCTCATAATTCTGTGCCTTCTCCTCGCTAGTAGCTGTGTATTGCCCCCGGTAGATAGCCTGCCACCCTCACCACTTACCAACTCCACTGAGCCTGACTGGACACCACCACCCTCCGATAGTGAAAGCCAACAGCTTCCTGATTTTACATCGGTTGTAACCAAGGTTAAGCCATCGGTGGTAGCCATCAACACCGAGACTATAACCTATTTCTTCGGTCAGCTATATACGGAGGAGGGTGCCGGCTCGGGGTGGATTATAGATGAAAATGGCTACATCGTGACCAACAATCATGTCGTTGAAGGGGCTCAGAACATAACGGTAACCCTGGATGACGGCCGGACCTTCCCCGCAGCGGTAGTAGGCACCGACTTCCTCACCGACCTGGCGGTAGTTAAGATTGAGGCTGAAAACTTGATGAGAGCCAGCGGGGGAGATTCTTCGGAACTTAATCTTGGCGAATGGGTACTGGCTATCGGCAATTCACTGGGGCTGGGAGTAACCCCTTCGGAAGGAATAGTCAGGAGCCTGGGCGCTTCCATAACCGTATCGCCAGGGCAAACGCTTCACGACCTTATCGGCACCAGTGCCGCCATCAACCCGGGCAACAGCGGCGGACCACTGGTAAATATGCAGGGCGAGGTGGTTGGCATTACCAGTGTCAAGATTTCTATGGTCGGGGTGGAGGCTATGGGCTGGGCGATAAGCATCGACTCAGCGCTACCAATTATCACCCAACTAATAAACACCGGTCATGTGGTCAGGCCTTACCTGGGGATAAGTTACACCGATGTAACCCCCTACCTGGTCTGGCAATATAATCTGGCGGTAAATGAAGGAATCTTTATTTTTGAAGTACTTACCGGCTATCCTGCCGAGGAAGCGGGACTGGAGGCTGGGGATGTTATCGTTGGCTTTAACGGCGAAGAGATTGCTAACATCGGGGACTTCGTAGAAGCAGTAACTTCCTGTGAAATCGGGCAGAATGTGGAAATAATCTACTGGCGGGGCAACAACGAATATACCACCTACGCCACACTTACGGAAAGTCCGCCGCCCTAGCCCAGCCTCTTAACTCCCAGCAAAATATCGTAGCCGCTAATCTTCTGGCGCTCGGTAAAGACGCCCTCTTCGGGAACCCCGTCAATAAGCTCTTGGGAGAGCGTCTCCTGCTTGATGTATTCAGCCAGAGTTTTATCTGCCATTATCTCCCTGATATAATCTCCCCCCTGATAGTAGGTAATGATATGGTCGGCGATGTCAAAGCCGGCGGAGCGGCGCATTGCCTGCAGCCGGCGCACAATCTCCCGCGCCATACCCTCGGCTTTAAGCTCGGGGGAAATCTCGGTAGGCATGGCTACCGCGTAATTGCCCTCGGCGCCGACCACGTAAGCGGGCTTCTCAAGTTTCACTACCTCGGAAAGAGCATCAAATTTTAGCTCTTTTACATTAAGTTCTTCCAGAATCTGAGGCTTCAGCTTCTTTAGCCTTTCCTCATCCTTGGTACCGGCAACGCTGACAACAGCGTGGTCCAGAGGCTGCCGAACTTTAATTCCCGCCTCGCTCCTAGCCGCCCGACCCAGGCTGCATACCTTCATCGCCAGCTGAGCATCAGCCATCAGCTGCTCATCAATCTTGCTCTTATCCGCCACCGGAAAATCAGCCAGATGCACGCTCTCCGGAGCATCGGGAAAAACCGAACAGACCAGATTTTGATAAAGCTCCTCAGCCAGGAAGGGGGTAAAGGGGGCTAA
>CAZUHO010000156.1:0-1917 GCA_964620725.1 uncultured Dehalococcoidales bacterium | reverse complement strand
GGGGGGAATCATTAACGGCGGCACCGATAAGGAAATGACCGTTTACTGGTGCAAGATAGCTCAGTCCCACTTCCCCCTCGCCCTAGACGTGCTGGCAGACATACTGCTCCACTCCAGGTTTGACCCCAAGGATATAGAAAGCGAGCGCAAGGTTATCACTGAAGAAATCAATATGGAAAGAGATTCCCCTGCCCACCTGGCTGACCTGCTCATTGACGAGCTTTTGTGGCCGGCTCACCCCCTGGGAAGGGATATCGCCGGGAGCAAGCGGTCAGTGGCTGCCATTAGCCGAGAGGCGGTGCTAGACTACCTCTCCCGCCAGTACCTGCCAAGTAACACCGTGGTCGCTATCGCCGGGGCTGTCCAGCACCAGGAGATGTTAGCCGCTGTGAATCAAGCCCTTGGTGGCTGGACTAACCCTAAGCCTAGACCAGAATACCTGGCATATAAAGAGCAAAAATTCCCCCGCCTGCATATTAAGACCAAGGAGACGGAGCAAGCCCACCTCTGCCTGGGGCTAAGAGGGTTGTCGCTACCCCACCCCAAGCGCTTCACCCTTGACCTGCTTAATGTTATCTTCGGGGAGGGCATGAGCAGCCGCCTCTTTACCGAGATTCGCGACCGGCTCGGGCTTGCCTACAGCATTCATAGCTTTGTCGACCATTTTCTCGACACCGGCTCAATCATCATCTACGCCGGGGTAGAACCTAAAAACCTACAAGTAGCCATCGCCGCTATCCTGGAACAACTCTCCCAGCTCAAAGAGCCAGTCCCTGAGGCTGAACTGGCCAAGGCTAAGGAACTAGCCAAGGGCCGCCTGCTGCTTCGCATGGAGGACAGCCGCAGCGTCGCCGGCTGGGCGGGGGGACAGGAGGTACTTACCGGTCAAATACGCAGCGTTGACCAGGTAATGTCAATCATTGACGCCATTACCACCGAAGAGCTCAAAGATTTAGCCCAAGAGCTGCTGCTTGAAAGCCAGCTCCGCCTGGCAGTAGTTGGTCCTGTGGCTAAGGATAAGCCCCTAGAAGAGCTACTGAAGCTATAAAAGAGAAGCTGCTCAAGCTATAAAAATAGCCGTAGCCCGAAGGCTACGGCTATGCTTCTTGTTATACCCTAGGAAGCTATTTCTTGGCTTTCTTTGATTTCTTAGGTTTCTTAGGCACTTTTGCCCTCCTCTTTTTATTCAGAAAAATCTAATTAATACTCCATACCACCACCGGGTGGCATTGGCGGCATCTTCTCCTTCTCCGGTATATCAGCCACCAGAGCTTGGGTAATCAAGACCATAGCCGCAATGCTGGCGGCATTCTCCAGCGCTGACCTGACCACCTTGGTCGGGTCAACAATACCCTTCTCCACCATATTACCGAAGTCATCGGCTACGGCATCGTAGCCGACGCCGGGTTCGCTCTTCTTAACCGTATCCACGATTACCGCCCCGTCCTTACCGGCATTGGTCGCAATCCAGCGAATCGGCTCCTCCACCGCCTTCCTGACAACATTAACCCCGGTGAGCTCATCGCCGCTGACGTCCAGCTTATCCAGAACCGAGAGGGTATTGAGCAGGGCAACACCACCGCCGGGAATAATGCCCTCCTCCACCGCCGCCCTCGTCGCCGACAGGGCATCCTCAACACGGTGCTTCCTCTCCTTGAGCTCAACCTCGGTAGCGGCGCCAACCTTGATTACGCCTACCCCACCCACCAGCTTCGCCTGCCGCTCCTGAAGCTTCTCGCGGTCAAAATCGGAGGTGGTGTCCTCTATTTGAGCCTTAATCTGCTTGATTCTGGCTTTAATTGCTTCTTCTGAGCCCTTGCCCTCAACTATGGTAGTGTTGTCTTTATCCACCGTCACCCGCCGTGCCCGACCCAGGTCTTCCACGGTAACCGAGTCCAGCTTGCGCCCCACCTCCTC
>CAZUHO010000155.1:0-1919 GCA_964620725.1 uncultured Dehalococcoidales bacterium | reverse complement strand
GGTTTGTAACCGCCAAGCCTCTGGGCGACAAGCTCCAGGGCTTCATCCCAGCCTGTCTTGACAAATTTCCCGTTCCTTTTGATAAGGGGGGACTTCAGGCGGTCGGGGTGGTGAACAACGTCAGTAATGCCAAAGCGCCCTTTAACACACAGCCAGCCTTTATTAACGGTGCCATCTCTCTGACCACGGATACGCACCAGCTCCCCGTCACGAACGCCCAGGTAAATTCCGCAGCCAACGCCACAATAGGGGCAGGTGGATGCCACCTCCTCCATCGGCAGCTCGGCTTTCTTAGGCATAAGGGCCGCCACCGGGCAATGGGCAACACACTCCCCGCAGGAAACGCAGTTTGATTCTATTATCGGCTTATCGCCAAAAGCAGCGACCTTGCTGGTGTAGCCGCGGTGGATCAGGGCGATGGCGCCAACGCCGAGGACCTCATCGCACACCCGCACGCACTTGCCGCAGAGGATGCACTTATTCAGGTCACGGTAGAAGAAGGGATTGCTCTCATCAACAGGGAACGACCTGTCTGTCCCGCGGAAGGGCAGCTCCTTAATGCCAAGATAGTCAACAATTGCCTGCAGCTCGCAGTGCTCGTTCTTGGGACAGGTTACACAGCGCTCGGTTACCGCTACGTTACGCAGGCAGATGTCAAAAGGTCCGCACCGCTCCCTTCTATCGCATATCAGACACTCGCTGGGGTGGTCGGCTAGAAGTAGTTCAACGGTGGTGCGGCGAACCTCATTTACTGCCGGCGTATTGGTGTGCACCACCATGCCCTCGGTGACCGGGGTGGTGCAGGCTGTGGGCAGACCGCGCATTTTCTCAATCTCAACGACGCAGAGGCGGCATGCCCCGTACGGCTTCAGGTCGAGGTCTGAGCAAAGAGTGGGGATATAGACATCAGCCGACTGGGCGGCTTCAAGCACGGTCATCCCCCGCTTAGCCTTAACCTGCTTGCCATCAATAGTTAGCTTGACTGTATCCAAGTTTTTACTCTCTTTCCTCAAGGTCACATCTCAGGCAACGTTTTGCCTCTCTAATCGCCGTCTCTTCGTCCAGCCCAAGCTCTACCAGCTTAAAGCTTTTTAGCCGTTCATCTACAGGAAGGGCAGGTACTTCAACCCGCCGTTCCTCTTCAGCTTCACCAAGTGGCTCCACTACCCCTTCGGGTGGCGCTAGCGTCTCATCAATATCGCCCTTGCCACCAAGGTATTTATCTATAGAGATTGCCGCCTGCCTTCCGTCGGCGATGGCTTCAATCACTGAAGCCGGCCCACTCTTGGCATCGCCGCCAGCAAAAACACCCTCCTGGCTGGTAGCCAGGGTCTCAGGGTCAACCTGGATGGTATTTCCCCTCTCAAGGGTCAGGTTAAACTGAGCTGGAATCTCCGGGCGCTGGCCGACAGCAGCGATAATAGTATCAAAGCTCAGGGCAAACTCACTGCCCTCAATTGGCTCAGGGCGTGGTCTGCCACTGGCATCTATTGCCCCCAGCTTCATGCGAAGGCTATGTAGTTCAATTTTTCCGTTCTTCCTGGCTATCCTTGACGGTGCTACCAGAAACTCAATCTTCACCCCTTCAGCGATAGCGCCCTCAATCTCCTCGGCGCTAGCTGGCATCTCGCTCTGAGTCCGCCGGTAGAGGATGGTTACCTCTTTAGCGCCAAGGCGAAGGGCAGTTCGCGCCGAGTCTATAGCGGCATTACCTCCACCAATAACCGCTACCCTACTGCCTATTTTTACCTTCTTACCCAGACTCACCTCCCGCAGGAAGGATACGCAGTCTATCACCTCGGGGCTGTTTTCTCCTTTAACCCCAATCTTGATGCCCTGGTGGGCTCCAGTGGCAATAAATATAGCGTTATAACCCTTTTTAATTAGCTCGTCCAGCGAATCTACCCGCGTATTTGTCT
>CAZUHO010000154.1:0-1938 GCA_964620725.1 uncultured Dehalococcoidales bacterium | reverse complement strand
TCCCGTAATCAACTATGAATGCCTTTTGATTATATCAGCTACACGTTATGCGTGCAATTGAGCAGCTAGTTGTCTTATTTCCCACCCACTACTCCCCCAAGGTATTCTTTCCCACCCTGCCCACCCAAAAAGGTTTCACCTCTTTACCATCTCCTTGCCCCACCCCCAATATAGGGTAAAGCCCCCCGAAGGCGGGAAAAAGAGAGCTAAGCCGCAGACGCCCATAGGGCGGGAGTACCCACTCCACAACAAGCCGCAGACGCCCTGAGGGCGGGTGGGTGGGAGAAACAGAGGATTAAGGGCAAAGCCTAATGGGCGGGTGGGTGGGAAGAAAAACGTAAGCCAAAAATGGGGAGGGGCGGGGGCATCACTAAGGTTGCCAGATTTAAGGCGAGGCACTATAATCCTTGAGATACCCAGATGATAAAGAAGGTCTTTCCCGTCCTAGCTCTCTCCATTTTCGCCTCCATGCTAGGAATCGGCATAATAGTCCCGCTATTACCCCTCTACGCTGAGAACCTGGGCGCCACCGGAATCTGGTTAGGTGTAATCTTCGCCGGCTTCTCCATCGCCCGGACGATAACCACGCCTATTGCCGGCAGACTCTCCGACCGCCGGGGACGAAAACTACTCCTCAGCATTGGCCTTCTCAGCTCAGCCATTATCTCACTGGGCTATATGGCAGAGAGTCTCTGGGGGCTGACATTAGTCCGCTTACTTCACGGCGCTGCTGCGGGCATGATTCAGCCCGTCGCCCAGGCTTATATCGGTGACCTCTCGCCCAAGGGTGAGGAGGGGAAATGGATGGGCTACTTCTACGCTGCCTTCTTCGCCGGTTTTGGCTGTGGGCCGCTTATGGGCGGGTTACTAACCGACAACTTCGGTATGAACGTTTCATTCTTCGCCATGGGTGGTCTTAATCTGCTGGCTTTCTTGATAGTTGCTTTCCTCCTCCCCGAGATTGGCAAAAGGAAAATGGCAGCCGCTCCCCCCGCCTCGTTTAGAGAGATGAGCGGCAGCGGCATGGTAAAGGGTCTCTTCAGCTTCCAGCTGGCATTCTCTCTAGGGAGGGGAATCTTCGCTACCTTCCTCCCCATCTTCGCCGGCATCCACATCGGCTTGAGCCCCACCCTCATCGGGATACTGGTAGCGGTTAATATTCTGCTGATGTCACTGCTTCAGATATATGGTGGTAATATCGCCGACAGACTCAACCGGCGCGTTCTGCTAACTGTTAGCAGCCTGGGCATTGCTGCCAGCCTGGCTCTGATTCCACTGGGCAGCAACTTCTGGCAGCTACTCGGGATATGCGCCCTCGGCGGTATCAGCGGGGCGATGTCCAACCCCGCCGCCTCAGCCCTGGGTGTAGAGGAGGGCAGAAGGTTCGGTATGGGCTCAACTCTAGCCATACTGGCTATGGCATTCAGCCTCGGTATGGGGGTAGGACCGCTGCTGGGTGGGGTAATATATGACCTTATAAACGTTAATTCTGTGTTCTACTTCGGGGCAGGTATTGGCGTCATCGGAACCGCCTTATTTGTCTGGTTTGCCCGCCTGAAAAGTTAAATGAAGGGCTAAATACCTATTTCTCCCCCAGCAACTGCTTCCACCGTTCTTCCCCCAGGCACTGGCGGGCGGAAGCACACCACTCAATACATGAGGGGAGCTTCTCCCTGAAGACATTCTTACCGCACTTGGGGCACTTAACCTTATTTTCATCGGAGAAGATTTCAACCTCAGCCCCGCAGTTCGGGCATTTATATAACTCCACCCGTAGATTTCTGAAATCCTGACCCGGACACCTGTTATACACCGCCCTCACCCCCACGCTAAGAGGATACTACTACAGGCTCTTGCCTGCCTTGAGTCGCTCTATCATTGATGGAAAGATATCCGAATAAACGGTGTGGTAGGGACCCTTTAGCATATTGGCTTCAA
>CAZUHO010000153.1:0-1942 GCA_964620725.1 uncultured Dehalococcoidales bacterium | reverse complement strand
CCAAAGCTATAGGCAGGGGATATCATCCCCTTGCGGTGGGGGGTATAGTACCCCCGCCCCATGATGGCATTGCCATCCCTACCCCTTATCGCCTCTTTGACGATATCATAGTAGGATACACCCCTCTCCGGACGGTCAACGAGATGAACCCAGCAGTCTTTGATATCAAAGTCATAAACAATATTGGGGGCCATCTTGGCGGCGGCGACCTCAAGGAGCTGGCGCTTGCAGTCGGCGGCAGCCCTTTTAACGGCATTGCCGTTCATCAGTGTCTCCCGGCTGCCCCAGGCACCAAGGTCAGGGGGGCAGATGCCGGTATCGGCAGCGTGTATCCTGATATCCTCAAGTTTCACCCCCAGCTCCTCAGCACAAATCATGCTCAGCGTGGTATCAGAGCCCTGACCAATATCACAGGCACCGGTGAACAGGTCCACCTTGCCATCAACATTTATCCTGACTACAGCTGCGGAGAAGGCATAGGGGGTATCAAACCAGTTAAAGATACCGCCGGACATAAAGCCGTAGGCGGATACACCAATACCATGGTTCGGGGGCAGCTTACCCCGCTCCTTAATGTGCGTCTCAATCTTGTCCAGGCACTGGTGCAGCCCGCAGCTCTGGATAAAGGCCTGCCCTGGAACCTCGTAATTGGGCGTCATGCCATTCTTGCGCCTGATTTCAATAGGGTCTATCCCCAGGTCTTCAGCCATCATGTCCAGCTGCGACTCACCGACAAAGGTGGACTGGGGAGCACCGAAACCACGCATGGCTGATGTCGGTGCCGTATTGGTATAGGCCCGATAGCCGTCATAGCGGTAGTTAGGATACTTATAAGGGAATGAGGAGAAGAAGCCGGTGAGGTAGAGCGCCGTAGCTCCCATAGCCGTATAGGCGCCGCCCTCGGTAATAACCCGGGCTTCCTTAGCCAGCAGGGTGCCGTCTTTCTTGGCACCAAGCTTAAGATAGTAGTACATCGGGGTTCGGCGCTTGGTAGCGGTGAACTCCTCTTCCCGGCTAAGAACTATCTTTACCGGCTTACAGAGCTTCATGGACAATATAGCGGCGGGGAACTGGGCAGAATCCAGCTCAAACTTGCTGCCGAAGCCGCCACCGGTAGGCGGTTTGATTACCCTTATATCACCCTCTCTCAGCCCGGTCATGTCAGCCATTAGTCTCTGTATATAGTAGGAAGACTGGGTTGAAGTCCACACCGTCATCTTGCCGCCATAGTCATAGCTGACTACGGCATCGTGGGTCTCCATGCAGACATGGGCCTGTGGGCAGCATTTGTACTGGTCTTCACGAATATGGTCGCACTTCTCAAAGGCTTCATCAACATCACCCCACTCAATATGGCGGTTTATATTGATATTAAGCTCAACACCATCATGAATCTGAGGCGCATCCTCCTTAATCGCCTCCAGGGGGTCAAACACCGCCGGCAGCGGCTCATACTCAACATCGATTAAGTCCAGTGCCTCCTCAGCGGTATCCTCGTCAATAGCGGCTACAGCCGCCACCGGGTCACCAATGTAGCGGACCTTCTCCCGGCAGAGGATTTCCTCATCGCACAACTCGGGGAAGCGCCGCCAGATACCCTGTTTACGCCCTATGGTATCCTTTCCCGTAATCACCGCCTTTACCCCAACCAGCCTTTTTGCTTTACGAGCGTCAATCTTGAGAATCTTGGCATGGGGGTAGGGGCTTCTCAGGACTTTGCCGTAGAGCATACCGGGTAGAACCAGGTCGAAGGTATATTTGGCGCTACCGGTTACCTTTTCCGGTCCATCAACTCTATGTACCCGCGTACCGATTACTGAATACTTGCTCATTTCGCCTCCTTATACTCACCCTTAACCACAGCGGTTACGGCTCGGATAATGCTGTTATAGCCGGTGCAGCGGCAGATGTTGCCGTCAATACCCTCTTTTATCTGCTCCTT
>CAZUHO010000152.1:0-1975 GCA_964620725.1 uncultured Dehalococcoidales bacterium | reverse complement strand
CAACCACCCCCTTGGCATCAAAGAAATCAAGCGTCTCGTCCCCGCCATGCCACGACTCCTCAAATCTGGAGCCGCTCAGCAGCCCGCAGACCATCTCCGGCTCCTCAGGCAGGTCTTTTGCTCGCTGGTGGTAAACCCTGCCCAGCTCAAAGAGCCTTACACCGCCGGCTTCATGTCTCCTGTTTGCCGAGAGGGCAGCCAGAAGGTTAGCCCGCAGACTGGGGCGGAGATATTCCTGGTCGGCGGTCATGGGGTTAGCCATCTTAAGCGGTTCCGGCTCAAGGGGGTGGGGGGTGGGCAACAGCTTATTTATCAACTCCAGGCTGGTCAACGAATAGTTGACCACCTCCTGGAAGCCATAGCCGGTAAGGCTGCGCCTTACCTCCCGCTTAAGGCTGATGATGGGGTCGGGGTTTTGTCGGGGTATTGGCTCAGCGGGCATGACGGGTGGAATCTGCTCATAGCCAATGATACGGGCTACTTCCTCAACAAGGTCCTCCGCCAGGGCGATATCGCTCCGCCAGTAAGGGGCGGCGGCCAGAAACCCGGAATTGTCTTGCTTAACCTCAAAGCCCAAAGAAGTCAGCGCCTTCTTTATCTGGTCAGGGGTGAAGTCAACGCCGAGAAGGGTCTTTACCTTGCCCGCTGACAGCAATATGGGCTTGCGTTCTTTTCTTCCGGGATAGGCGTCAACCAAGCCCTTGGCTGCCCTGCCCCCGGCGAGCTGGCTAATGAGCTGGGTAGCCCGCTTAAGCGCGGGAATGGTCAGCTCGGGGCTAATGCCCCGCTCAAAACGCATCCTGGCCTCGCTGGGCAGATTCAGGGTGTTGCCCGTATTATAGATGCTCGCCGGGTTAAAGTTAGCCGCCTCTAATAGTATGGCTGTGGTCTCGCCCGTCACCTCACTATCGGCACCGCCCATCACCCCGGCGATAGCCACTGCCCGCTCCTCATCGGCAATGACCAGCGTCTCACGGGAAAGAACCCTTTTTACCCCGTCCAGACTGACCATGGTCTCGCCCTCGCCGGCGCGGCGGACGATAATCTTCTTACCTCTAACCTGATTATAGTCAAAGGCGTGCAGGGGCTCACCGTACTCCAGCATGACATAGTTGGTAACATCAACGATGTTATTTATGGGGCGCATGCCGCAAGCCAGAAGCCGCTGCTGCATCCACGGCGGGGAGTCGCCTATCTTTATACCGCTAATCAGGCTGGCGCTATACCTGGGGCAGAGGTCAGGGGCTTTGATTTCTATCGACACCTGCTTATCTATAGGCGGCGGTATCTCTTCGTAGCCGACTTCAGGGATGCTTACCTCTTTTCCGCTAAGGGCGGCTACCTCCCTGGCGACCCCGATTACCGAGAGGCAATCGGGGCGGTTGGGGGTTATATCAAGGTCAAATATAACATCACCGATATAATCAACCAGCGGGGTGCCAAGGGGGGCATCGGCGGGTAAGACCATGATTCCCTCGTGGCTATCGGAGATGCCAAGCTCCTTCTCCGAGCAGACCATGCCGCTGGAGGCAACGCCGCGAATCTTGGCTGATTTCAGGCGAAATACCTCCCCGGTATGCCCGTCTATAAGCTGGGCGTCAACACGGGCAAAGGCTACCTTATCGCCGAGCTTGAGATTGGGCGCCCCGCAGACGACGGTCTGCTGCTCAGTGCCCAGGTCTACGGTGGGCAGGGTAAGGCGGTCAGCATTGGGGTGGGGGTTGATGGCCACAATCTGCCCGACAACGATATTCTCCCAGCTCCCCCCGACAACCTGCCACCCCTTGACCTCGGTGCCAGCCATGGTCAGCCTCTCGGCTAGCTCAGCCGGGGGCAGACTAATATCCAGATATTCCTTAAGCCACCTCAGCGGGACTTTCATATCTGCCTCAGAACTGCCTTAAGAATCTAAGGTCACTCCCATAGAATAATCTAATATCATCAATACCGTAGCGGAGCATGGGCAGGCGGTCTA
>CAZUHO010000151.1:0-2022 GCA_964620725.1 uncultured Dehalococcoidales bacterium | reverse complement strand
TTTGGTGGGTGGGAGGGTGGGAAGAAAAGCATACGCCAAAAAGGGTGAGGGGGTGGGAAAAAGGTTGCTAAGCAACCTTCATTTTGCCCCCTCTATAGGCTGTGGTAAAATAAATTTGTATGGCACGAGCCTATTTAACCGAGCAAGTACGGGGACTGCCCGCCAGCCCCGGCGTCTACCTGTTTAAAGACGCCGAGGACAATATTCTATATGTGGGTAAGGCAGCCAACCTCCGCCACCGCGTCAGCTCCTACTTTGGTGGCGGGCAAAAGCTGACGCCGAAACTTAGGCGGATGGTGAGCAGGGTTAAAGACCTTGACTACTTCGTTACTGGCTCGGAGCAGGAGGCTCTTATCCTTGAGCTGAACCTGATAAAGAGGCACCACCCCGCCTACAATGTCCGCCTCAAGGATGATAAGACCTTCCCCTACCTCAAGATAGACCTGAGCGAAGACTGGCCCCGGGTTTTTGTTACCCGCCGTCTGGAGGAGGATGGGGGGCGCTACTTTGGCCCCTTCGCCAGCGCCAAGTCGGTGCGCCAGACGCTGAAGCTGATAAAGGGAATCTTCCCCTTCCGCTCCTGCTCCAGGACTATCACCGGCACCGACCGCCGAGCCTGCCTTGACTATGATATCGGGCGTTGCCTTGCCCCCTGCATCGGCGTGACCAGCCGGGAGGAATACGCCGAGGTGATAAAACAGGTAGTCCTCTTCCTTGAGGGGAAGCAGGAGATGGTGGTGCGACAGCTTGAGAGCAGGATGAATAAGGCGGCTGAAACCTTGGACTTTGAGACCGCCGCCCGGCTCAGGGACCAGCTAGGGGCGGTTAAGCAGGTGGTTGAGGGGCAAAGAATCGCCGCTACGGTGAGGGGGGAGCAGGACGTTATCGCCTTCGCTCAGGACAGAGACCAGGCTTGTGTCCAGGTCTTCTTTATCCGGGGTGGTAAGCTGATTGGTCGGGAGAGTTTTCTGCTTCAGGGGACCCGCTATGAGGAGCCGAGCCAGATCATGACCAGTTTTATCAAGCAGTTTTACGATTCCAGCCCCTATATCCCCCCTCTACTGCTGCTTCAGCATCCGGTGGAGGATGTGGCTACCGTTCAGAGCTGGCTTCAAGGCAAGAGAGGGGGCAGGGTCAGTATCCAGGTGCCGCGCCGGGGAAACAAAAAGCAGCTGCTGAAGATTGTGGCTGATAACGCCGAGCAGGGCTTGGAGCAGCTGAAGATTAAGCAGTTAGCCTCGCCGACAGCACTCTCAGCGGCTCTGGACGAGATAAAAAAGGAACTCAAGCTGCCCCGCCTGCCGTCTCGCCTTGAGGGCTACGACATCTCCGACATCCAGGGTACGGCGGCGGTGGGCAGCATGGTGGTCTTTGATAAGGGGAAGCCGAAGCCGGCTCACTACCGGCGGTTCAAAATCAAGAGCGTGCCCGCCGCCGATGACTATGCTATGCTTCAGGAGGTGCTCCGGCGAAGGTTTAAGCGGGCTGGTGCTGCCTCGGATAGCTGGGCAATCCTGCCCGACCTCGTCCTCATTGATGGCGGCAAGGGGCAGCTTAACGCCGCCCGGGAGACAATGGAGGAGGCAGGAATTAACGCTGTGCCCGTTGCCAGCTTAGCCAAGGAAAATGAGGAGATTTTTATTCCCCGGAGGCGGGAGCCTGTTATTCTACCCCGCTCCTCCCCCGGTCTTCAGTTGCTTCAGCGCCTCAGGGACGAGGCGCACCGCTTTGCCCTGAGCTATCACCAGAGGGTGCGCAAACGGGCGACCTTCGCCTCAGCCCTGGACAATATCCCCGGGGTGGGACCCAAGCGCAAGCGAGCGCTACTCAGGCAGTTCGGCTCGGTTAGAGCCATAAAGGAAGCTTCCCTTGAGGAGCTGACCACCGCCGGTATGAACAAGAACCTGGCTAAGAAGATAAAGGAGCATCTATAATAGGGAGGAGAAATGCCAGCCAATCTACCACCACAATATCATGAAGCCGAAGAGAACTTCCGCCTGGCTAAGACCATCCCGGAAAAGG
>CAZUHO010000150.1:0-2027 GCA_964620725.1 uncultured Dehalococcoidales bacterium | reverse complement strand
GATGCGGTGGATATTGTGCTCTGGCCGGTAGCCCTGGATTTCAAGAGGAAGGATATTGAAGCCTTAAAAGACGGAGAGATAGCGGTGAGCTTTATTAATGGTGCCGTAAGGCTGGAAGAGCAGGAGGAGATGGTAAAGCTGCTGAGGCAAAAGTCCCAGCTGGTGGTTGCCTTCGGCGCCTGCGCCCACCTTGGGGGGATACCGGGGCTGGCGAATTTCTGGGACAGGGATACCATTTTCCAGAGGGTTTATAAAGAAGTCCCCACCGTAGAAAATCCCAAGGGAATTGTTCCTCAGGAGAAGACGAAGGTTAAAGAGGGTGAGCTTACCCTGCCCGAGTTCTATGATACGGTAAAGACCTTAGACCAGACTATCGATGTGGATTATTACCTCCCCGGCTGCCCGCCTCCCCCCGATTTAATAATGAGTGCAATAACAGCTATTCTCAAGGGGGAGCTGCCGGAGAAGGGGGCGGTGCTTGCCCCCAACAAGGCTTTATGTGATACCTGCCCCAGGGCGGAGACAAAGCCGGATAAATTATCAATTGCGGAAATAAAAAGACCGTGGCAAATCAAGATGGACCCCGAAAAATGCTTCCTTGACCAGGGGGTAATCTGCCTTGGCCCGGCCACTCGCACCGGGTGTGGGGAGACCTGCATTAGGGCTAACCAGCCCTGCCGGGGGTGCTTCGGTCCGGTAGATGGGGTGGTGGACCAGGGGGCGAAGGCACTCTCTATGATTGCCTCCATCCTGGGGGTTGAGGGTGAGGAGAAGATGACCGAGGAGGAGGTTAAGAAATTGGTTGACGGGGTTGTTGACCCGGCGGGGACATTCTATAGGTTTAGCCTTGCTTCTTCTTTGCTTAGAAGAAAGAGGATGGAATAGGAGGGTGGCATGAAAAAGATAACCATAGACCCCATAACCAGGCTTGAAGGGCACGGCAAGATAGAGATATTCCTCAATGATAAAGGGAGTTGTGAGAGGGCTTGCCTTCAGATACCCGAGCTTCGAGGGTTTGAAAAGTTCGCTGAGGGGAGAGCGGCCGAGGAGATGCCCAGAATAACCACCATGATCTGCGGGGTTTGCCCTACCGCTCACCACATTGCCGCAACTAAAGCCCTTGATGACCTGTTTAAGGTTGAGCCAACCTCGGCGGCAAAGAAGATAAGAGAGCTGATGTATAACGCCTTCCAGGCGGAAGACCATATATTGCACTTCATCTTTCTGGGCGGTCCTGACTTTGTCGTCGGTCCCTCGGCACCGGCGGCGGAGAGGAACGTTCTGGGGGTTATCGGCAAGGTGGGCTTGGAGGTTGGGGGGAAGGTCATTGAGATGAGAAAGAGGATGAGGAATGTGCTCAGGATAATCGGCGGCAAGCCGGTTATGCCTACCTGCGGTCTGCCCGGAGGGGTATCAAAGCAGATTAGCGAGGAAGAAAGAAAGACAATTATCGAGGCTGGGGAGTACGGCGTTGAATTCTGCAAGGTTGCCCTCCAGCTTTTTGATGATGTGGTGCTTAAAAACAAGGAATATGTTGACCTCATCACCGGCGATGTCTACTCGCATAAGACATACTATATGGGGCTGGTGGACGAGAATAATAAAGTGAACTTCTATGATGGCCAGATAAGGGTGGTTGACCCCGATGGCAAAGAATACGCCAAGTTCAAGGTTCAGAATTATCTGGACCACATCAGGGAGCATGTTGAGCCCTGGACTTACGTCCGCTTTTCCTACCTCAAGAATGTAGGCTGGAAGGGGTTTGTCGACGGCAAAGAGAGCGGTGTTTTCCGGGTGGCGCCGCTGGCGAGGCTCAATGCCTCCGACGGTATGACAACGCCGCTGGCTCAGGAAGCCTATGAAAAAATGTTTGAGACGTTGGGGGGAAAGCCGGTTCACAGCACTCTGGCTTTCCACTGGGCGCGGCTGGTTGAGGCGCTCTACGCCTGTGAGAGGGTGCGGGAGCTGGCTAAAGACCCCGAGATAACCTCAGACGACATCGTGAACCTCCCCACCGAGACCCCTAA
>CAZUHO010000149.1:0-2080 GCA_964620725.1 uncultured Dehalococcoidales bacterium | reverse complement strand
TTTTCCAGATTGGAGAATTTAGCTTCATTCTGGCGCAAGGTGGAATGAACATGGGTATAATCTCCGAGCAGATTTACTCATTAATCCTTGCCAGCGCTATTATCACCATGATACTGACGCCGTTATCTATGAGCCTAACCTCCTGGTTATATCCCAAATTAGCGCGAGCTCCAGCAGGACTGGCGACCGAAGATGCTTCTGCCCTACCTGTTCCTGGCCCATCTGAGGCGGCGAAGCCAGTGGTAATTGCTGGCTACGGGAGGGTTGGACAAAATATCACCCAAAGTTTGCAAGATGCTAAAATACCTTATACCATTATTGAAATTGACCCTGAGCGTGTTTCTAAGCTAAGATATAGGGGGATAGCCTGCATTTATGGAGACGCCAGCAATGCTCATGTCCTGGCTAAGTTAGACTTAAAAAAGGCTAAGGCGCTAGTGATAACCTTCCCTGACCCGTTAGCGGTGATGACCACTGTGCAAGCTGCACGAAGGATTAACCCCAGGCTTAAAATCGTGGCGCGGGCTCACCGAGCTCAAGAAGCTGAGTCGCTGAAGAAACTGGGGGTCAAGGAAGTAGTAAGTCCGGAGTATGAAGCCAGTCTTGAATTTATATACAGGGTGTTATCGGTCTCTGGCTGGAAAAAAACTGACATCAGGCGGGCTCTGGCGGCGTTACGGCGAGATAAGGAAATTGCCGAATTTAGCCCCGACGAAGAACCATAGTAGGGCTAGAGGGGGTTGCTAATGAATAAAACTAAGGTAGGCATTATCAATGTTACCGGCTATACCGGCGCTGAGCTGGCAAGGTTGCTCTATCAGCACCCGGAGGTAAAGCTTGCCTCGGTTACGGGGCGGAGCGCTGCCGGGCAAAAACTGGGTGACGTCTTCCCTCACCTGGCTGGCCTGGGGCTAACTATTGAGGCCAAGCTGGGGGAGGTGGAATTTGTCTTCTCCGCCATGCCCCACAAGGAGAGCGCTAAAGAGGTCATACCCCTGCTTGGCAAGGGGATTAAGGTAGTGGATATCAGCGCCGATTTCAGGCTGAAGGATGCCTCAGAATATAAGCAGTGGTACGGTTTTACTCACCCCGCCCCCAAGCTGCTGGGAGAGGCGGTCTACGGGCTTCCCGAGCTACACCGCTCTAAGATTTCTTCAGCAAAATTAATAGCCAACCCCGGCTGCTACCCCACAGGGGCTATCCTGGCTTTAGCCCCGGCGGTAAAGGCAAAAATTATTAAGCCCGATATTATCATTGATAGCAAGTCCGGCATCTCCGGTGCCGGCAGAACATTACACCTGCGGACGCACTTCCCCGAGGCTAATGAAGACGTAAGCGCCTATGCCTTAGAGGGACACCGCCACCTGCCCGAGATTATCCAAGAGCTGGGGCAGCTTTCCGGGGAAAAGTCGCTCCAGATTACCTTTGTCCCCCACCTGGTGCCCATGAGCAGGGGGATACTAACTACCTGCTATGCCAATCTAGCCTCGGGCAAAAAGGAAAAGCAGCTGAAAGAGCTATATCTGGACTTCTACAAAGACGAGCCCTTTGTGCGGGTGGTTGACTTTCCACCCCACACCAAGCATACCCTGGGCAGTAATTTCTGCCTTGTCTACCCCACCATTGACCAGAGGACGGGGAAGCTCATCGTTATCAGCGCTATTGATAACCTGATTAAAGGGGCAAGCGGGCAAGCCGTCCAGAACATGAACCTCATGCTCGGCCTGCCCGAAACTACCGGATTAGAGACACCGGCGATTTACCCCTAGATAAATAAGGGGCACATCACCAGAGTTATGGTGGCCAGCAGCTTGACCAGCACGTGAAGCGAAGGCCCGGCGCAATCCTTAAGCGGGTCGCCCACGGTATCACCAACCACAGCCGCGGCGTGAGTAAAAGAGCCCTTGCCGATTACCTTGCCCTTGTCGTCCTTGAGCTGGCCGTCCTCGATAAACTTCTTGGCGTTATCCCAGGCGCCGCCACCGTTATTCATAAACGAAGCCATCATAATACCGGCGATGGTGCCCACCATGAGCAGGGCAGCCACCACCATGGCTGAGTCATAATTAGCAAAGGGTCT
>CAZUHO010000148.1:0-2163 GCA_964620725.1 uncultured Dehalococcoidales bacterium | reverse complement strand
CCCTCAACATACTCGGTCTCGTACTTCACTCCCTTGGACTCTTCCACGGTGATAACCCCATCCTTACCTACCTTCTCCATCACCTCGGCAATCAGCGTGCCGATTTCAGTATCTTTGGCCGTGATAGTACCAACCTGAGCAATCTGCTCCTTATCCTTCACCTCAATAGATATCTTCTTAAGCCCATCAATAATAGCCTTGGTCGCTTTCTCAATGCCCCGCTTCAGCGCCAGGGCGTCGGCGCCGGCAGCCAAGTTCTTAAACCCCTCGCTAATAATGGCATGAGCCAGAACGGTGGAGGTAGTGGTGCCATCACCACAGGCATCATTGGTCTTGGTCGCCGCCTCCTTAACCAGCTGGGCTCCCATGTTCTCAAAGGGGTCAGGAAGCTCAATATCCTTGGCGATGGTAACCCCGTCATCAATTACCGTTGGCGGACCCCACTTCGTATCCAGGACAACACAGCGTCCCTTGGGTCCCAGGGTCACCTTAACCGCATCAGCCAGGGCATCTACCCCCTGCCTCAGAGCATGCCTGACTTCCTCATCAAATATAATCTGCTTCGCCATCTTAATCCCTCCTTAAATCCTTTACTATTACTTAGCCTTTTTGGCTAAAATGTCACCTTCGCGCAAGATTATGACTTCCTCATCATCAAGCCTATACTCCATGCCTCCATACTTAGCATAGATTACCACATCACCTACCTTAACCTCCATGGCTATCCGCTTTCCATCCTCAGACAGCCTCCCTGGGCCAACCGCCACGACCTCTCCCTCCTGTGGCTTCTCCTTGGCGGTGTCGGGGAGGACAATTCCCCCCTTTGTCACCTCCTCCCGTTCGATAGGCTTAACTACTAGCCGGTCACCTAACGGCTGAAGCTTAAGCACCATTTCCATCCTCCTTCTTTAATATCACTTCAATATCAGTAACTATCCCTAATTTTAGCACTCTCAGCGTGTGAGTGCTAACATCTATAATAGCGCACACAGGCGTAAGTCGCAACTCAATAGACAGCCATTTGCGGTTAATCTAAGCCACTGGCAGGTATTTATGACCGATAACTGCCTATTTTCTTCACCAAACCTCAACTTTCTCTACCTCTAAACCAGCTTGAGGCTGGGCACTACATCTAAGTCCAAGCCATTAGTCTTGCCTGACTTAAGCCGGTAATAACCGCAGGCAGCAATCATAGCTGCGTTATCGGTGCACAATACCGGCTTGGGTACCAGGACGGGGACGGGTGAATTCTCCACCAGCCTTTTGCGAAGCAGTTCATTCGCCGCCACCCCACCAGCCAGCAAAATCTGCCTCACCCGCCGCTCTTTAGCCAGCGTCAGCGTCTTGGTAACCAGGACGTCAACCACCGCCTCCTGGAAGCTGGCAGCGCCGTCAGCCACCGATGAAATTTTTTCTGCTTCCACCAGGCGCAACAGCGCCGTCTTAACCCCGCTAAAGCTGAAGTCGCTGCTCCCCTTCAGCCAGGCACGGGGCAGCTGAATAGTTGCCACTCCTCCCCTAGCCGCCTGCTCAATAGCCGGACCGCCGGGATAACCCAGTTCCAGTATTCTGGCGGCTTTGTCAAAGGCTTCACCGGCAGCATCGTCTCGGGTCCGCCCCAGGACAACGTAATCCCCATGCCCCCGCATCAACACCAGGTCGCTGTGTCCCCCGGAAACAATAAGACAGACCACGGGGAAATCTATGCTCTGACCATCCAGCCAGTTGGCGTAGATATGACCCTCAAGGTGATTAACCCCGATAACAGGCAAGCCGTGAGCCAGGGCAATCGCCTTAGCCGCATTCACCCCCACCAATAGTGAGCCAGCCAGACCCGGTCCCACGGTCACGGCAATACCGGATAGCTCGCTCCAGCTAACTCCCGCCTCAGCCATCGCCTGTTTTATTATCGGAATAATGGAAAGGATATGCTGGCGGGAGGCGACCTCGGGGACAACCCCGCCGTAGCGGGCGTGGATTTCCACCTGAGAGGCAATCTGGTTGGACAGAATTCTCGCCCCATCCTCCACCACCGCCGCCGCCGTTTCATCGCAGGAGGTCTCAATACCCAGGATTTTCATACCCTTGAATTATAACAACATAAGCCACCAGAGGGCAAAAAGCGGAGGGTAATGTTTACTAGATTGTTTATACCCACCCACC
>CAZUHO010000147.1:0-2202 GCA_964620725.1 uncultured Dehalococcoidales bacterium | reverse complement strand
GGAATAATACCCCTGAAATCAGTCGGTATGGCTCGGTTTATGAATAAGAATGTGGCTGGGGTTTTTGTCCCTGAAGAACTGATTAATAAAATGGCGGCGGCTGAGGATAAAACCCAGATGGGGATGGAAATTGCGGCTAACCTAATCGGGGAGCTGAAGGATATGTGCCAGGGGGTGCATATTATGGCTATCGGCTGGGAGAAAAAGGTGCCGGCAATTCTGGATGCTGCCGGGCTTTAAGCTGTTTAGCGTGGTGATAGGATGAAAACTAGCCCACTGCCATTGCCAAAGCAAAAGAACTATGAGTACGGCTATAGGCAAGCCTACAAGCTTGCCGGCGAGCAGCTGGGCAAGGTTGATATAGAAGAGCAGTGCCGTAAGAGCGGTGCCAGATACGCGGTCATAGACTCACAAAAGCTAGCCATCGTTGAGTATTTAAACCAGTCCTACCAGGTCACCTTCCCCGATATTACGGTTTCGCTGGTGAATAGCGAAGCTCAGCCCCCTATAAATGACAAGATTCTGATTCTTCATTATCTAGCTCAGGCTAAAGGCACTCCCATTGCCCATAAATTCATCGCCTTCAAAGAGCTCCCTGAGGGGGCTAACTACTTCCCCACCTTCTCCAAGAGGTCAATAGAGCCCCTTATGAAGTATTTCGGCGGGGAGCCGCAGCGGCTGATAGAGGCGGCAGAAGTATTAGGCGGTGGCAAGGCTGATTATGGCGACGTGGCGGTGACTATTAGTGCCTTCAGCCGGGTACCAATAACCCTGGTCTTGTGGCGGGGGGATGAGGAGTTTTCCCCCCGAAGCAATATACTATTTGATGCCAGCATCTCCAGCTACCTCTCTACCTATGACATAACCGTGGTTTGTGAAACCATTGTCTGGAAGCTGGTAAAATTCTTGAAGGAAGGAAGAGCTAAAGCCATTGAAAGCTGATTTTACTAAACAGTTAGAGAAAATACTATCCCGATACAGTGAAGATAAGGGCAATCTTATTCCTATCCTTCAGGAAGCCCAGGAGAGTTTTGGCTACCTGCCGGAAGGGGTAATGCAAAAAGTCGCCAGGTTTCTCCGCTTACCTGAGAGCACCGTTTACGGAGTAAGCACCTTCTATGCCCAGTTTACCTTTGTTCCCACTGGCAGGAAGAGGGTCAAAGTCTGCCGGGGGACTGCCTGCCATGTTCGGGGAGGGGCACGCATCCTGCGTGAGGTGGAAAAGCGGCTGGGTATTAAACCGGGAGAGACCAGCGACGACATGGAGTATAGTTTGGAAACAATTGCTTGCTTTGGCTCATGTGCCTTAGCCCCGGTTATAGTGATTAATAAGGATGTCTACGGGCGAATGACAACGACCAAGGTAGGGCAAATCCTGGCTGAGAGTAAATAGTGGCTATGGCGAGGTGTAATAATGACCTTTGACAAGATTAAAAGCCAGGCAGTATCAGAGTGGGAAGCCCTGGAGCATAGCGATAAGCCCCTTATCCTCGTTGGGGCAGCAACCTGCGGTCGAGCCGCCGGTGCCATGGCTGTGCTCGAGGCTATCAACCGTGAACTGAAACGGCATAAGATCAAGGTTAGCGTCATTCAAGTTGGCTGCATCGGTTTTTGCTATGCCGAGCCGATAATTAACATTATCAAGCCGGGTCGCCCCCATATTTACTACGCCAATATCACCCCTGAGCTTGCGGCAGAGCTTATTAGTGACTATCTTATTAAGGACAACCCCCGTCCCGACCTGGCTCTGGGCACTGTCGGTGACGATAGTGTAGGTGATATCCCCAAGCTCTTTGAGCTGCCCATGCTTAAACCCCAGGTGCGTATCGCCCTGCGTAACTGCGGCTTTATTGACCCGGAGAATATCAACCACTATATCGCCAAGGATGGCTATAGCGGTCTGGTTAAGGCGCTGGGGATGAAGCCGGAGGCGGTGATTGAGGAGATAAAGAAGTCGGGGTTGCGTGGCAGGGGTGGCGCTGGCTTCCCCACCGGTCTGAAGTGGGATTTCTGCCGAAAGTCGCCGGGTGACCAGAAGTATGTGATCTGCAATGCCGATGAGGGTGACCCCGGCGCCTTTATGGACAGGTCGCTTCTTGAGGGTGACCCTCACGCCGTTCTTGAAGGGATACTCATCGGTGCTTATGCTATCGGGGCAAGCGAAGGCTATATCTACATCCGGGCTGAGTATCCCCTGGCTAT
>CAZUHO010000146.1:0-2205 GCA_964620725.1 uncultured Dehalococcoidales bacterium | reverse complement strand
CTGCTCCCGCTCCGGCCCGACACAGATAAGATTGACCGGGCAGCCAGCAAGTTCCTCTATTCTGGCTATATACTTACGAGCCTCAGCCGGCAACTGGTCGTAACTGCGGATATCGGAGGTAGGGGTCTGCCACCCCTCAAGCTCTTCATAGACTGGCTGGCATCTAGCCAGGGCAGCTACGCTGGCGGGGAAGTAATCGATAGTCTCGCCATCCAGCTTATAGCCAACGCATATCTTCAGACTAGGTAAAATGTCAAGGATATCAAGGCGGGTAACTGCCGCCCCGGTAAAGCCGTTAACACGGGTGCTAAAGCGAGTGGCAACGGCGTCAAACCAGCCGCAGCGGCGTGGTCTGCCCGTGGTAGTGCCATACTCATGGGCTCTCTCCCGAATCAGGTCGCCGGTCTCGTCCTTCAACTCTGTGGGCATGGGACCACTGCCCACTCTGGTACAGTAAGCCTTGAACACACCCAGGATGCGGTCAATCCGCCTCGGGCTTAAGCCTGCCCCCAGACAACCTCCCCCCGCCAGCGGCGATGATGAGGTGGTATAGGGATAGGTGCCAAAATCAGGGTCAAGCAAGGTCCCCTGAGCCCCCTCAAGTAAGACCAGCTCCCCGCGGCTTAATGCCTCCTCCAGTATTATCGTCGTCTCCCGAATGTAAGGAGAAAGACGCTCTCCGTACTGGCAATACTGAGTATAGACCTCGTCCAGCGAAAGCGGGCTGGCTCCGTAAACCTTGGTCAGGATGGTGTTCTTATAGTCAATAATAGGGCGGAGCCGCTCCAGCAGGACCTCTTTATCCAGAAGGTCGCCGGCTCTGATACCCAGCCTGGCTGCCTTATCGGTAAAGGCAGGGCCAACGCCCTTACGGGTCGTGCCCAGTGCCTTGCCTCCCCGCGCCTCCTCCTCCAGACCGTCAAGAAGGAGATGATAGGGCATAATCAGGTTAGCCCGGTCGCTGACAACCAACCTTGAGGTATCCACGCCACGCTTGGTGAGCTGCTCTATCTCACCAATCAGCACCTCCGGGTTAATCACCACCCCGTTACCGATAATGCAGGTAGCCTTGGGTGAAAAAATACCGGAGGGGACAAGGTGCAACTTAAACTCGCCGGAGGGGTTAACCACGGAATGCCCGGCATTATCGCCGCCAGAAAAACGAACTACCACCCCCGCTTGCTGGGCAAGCTGGTCAACTACCTTCCCCTTGCCTTCATCCCCCCAGTGAGCCCCGATAACAGCAATAACTGGCATTATTTCTCCTCTAGACCTTCTTATAACATAAATAGCCCCATAAATGAAAGTGGCTATTTTCTAGTTTGCTGCCAGACATAAACCAGCCTCTGGACAAAGGTGAAAAAGCTGAATACTGTAATAATAGCCAGGGCAATAACCAGGGCATAGTCAAACTGGCTCAGTAAGAGACCCAGCGCCAACACCACCACTCTCTCGGCACGGGTAAAAAGCCCCACCCGGCACTCCACACCGGCTGCTTCCGCCCTGGCTCGGGTATAGCTGACCAGCAGCGAGCCGAGCAGGGCAAGGAAAACCAGCAAAACCAGTAACCCTGACCACCCGAAGGCGACTAAAATAGCCAGCAGCAGCGCCGCCTCAGATAAACGGTCAAGGGTGGAGTCAAGGACGCCGCCAAAGGGGGTAACCTTCTTAAGACGCCGAGCCAGTGCCCCGTCCAGAATATCAAAAAAACCGGCGACAACTATCACCCACCCGGCGGCAAAGGGGTGGGCGGTAATAATAAGTGCCGCCGCGCCCAGGGCTAATATAAAACCAATCCAGCTTACAGCGTTAGGTGTGAGCCCTGTCCTGGCTAAAAGCCGCGCCAGCGGTTCGGTAAGGCGATTGGCTATAGCGCTACGACCCCTGGATAGATCTGCCTTTGAGCGTGCTCTCTTGGAAACGATTACGGAATCACCCCGCTTTTGCTTAAACTGAAAGTGCCGTCGCTTCAAGTTCGGGAAATTGCCTTCTCCACGGCGGCTCACTAAGAACCCTGATATAATACTTCAAAACATTCTGGGCAATGTGTTCCCAGCTATACTCCAGAGACTTAACCCTGCCTCTGGCTCCCATCTCACGGCGGAGTGACTCGTCAGTCAAGAGAGAAATTAGAGCCCGGGTTAGCATATCCTTATCCCCCGGTGGCGTCAGTAGCCCCTCAGCATTATGAGCCACTACGTTGGC
>CAZUHO010000145.1:0-2209 GCA_964620725.1 uncultured Dehalococcoidales bacterium | reverse complement strand
ATGGGGGTATTTCAGTCCGAGTTTGGCTTCCCCACCACCAAGCACGAGTCCCATTATCTGGAGGCAAATTTGGAGCTGGCGGAGATGGGGGTGCTTAAACCTATCCGTCTTGAGGGGTGGATAAGAGCCATCACCAGCGATGTTGAGACGGCGTTTAAGCTGGTGCCCAAAATCCGTCATCTGAACCTTTCCATATCAACATCAGACCAGATGATTAATGGCAAGTTCCAGGGGAAAATGACCAAGGATGATGTTATAAAAGAGATGGTTGAGGCGGTTGATGCCGCTTGGAAGCTCGGTGCCGAGAGCATCGGGGTCAATGCCGAGGATGCCTCAAGGACGGACCTGGACTTCCTCATCAAATTCGGGCTTGCCGCCAAGGAGCACGGGGCGGATAGATTCAGGTACTGTGATACCCTTGGTTATGATAACCCCTTGACTATCTATGAAGCCTGTAAGGCGTTGGCGGAGAATGTTGGCCTGCCTATTGAACAGCACTGCCATGGTGACCTGGGGATGGCGGTGGGTAATTCCATAGCCGGAGCCAAGGGGGCGATAGATGGTGGACAGGATGCTTATATCAATACCACCATCAACGGTATCGGGGAAAGGGCGGGGAATGCCGACCTGGTAGCGGTTATCCTGGCGGCAACTAAATCAAAGGGTTTCGCCGAGAAATATCCGCTGGCGGGTAAGATTAAATTATCCAGAGCCTATAAGATAGCCAACTTTGCCAGCTATGCTTTCAGGGTGCCCATCCCCATTAACCAGCCCGGGGTTGGGGCTAATGCCTTTGCCCATGCCTCCGGTATCCATGCCGATGGCGTATTAAAGGACCCGGAAAACTATGAGCTATATAGCTATAAGGAGCTGGGCAGGGGCGACCCCAAGCAGGTGGAAACGGGGAGAGAAATCTGTACCGGAGAGTATGGCGGGGTATCCGGCTTCAGTCATGTTATGGGCAAGATGAAGGCGCCGATATCGTTCCAGGATAAGGCAGAGGCAAGCGAGATTCTGGAGCTGGTAAGATACGCCAATGTCGAGGCGCAAAAGCCTCTGGTTGAGGATGAGCTGCTCTTTATCGCCAGGTATCCCAAGATTGCCAAAAAGCTCCTGACCCTGGCTCCGCTGGGATAGCTACACATTGGATATGATGACCTTAAAGCCTATCGGCGTGGTCAGAAATAAGGTCAAGCAACCAATACGGCATGGCTGGGGAGAAATCGTTTCTGAAATCATAGTTGATAGCGATTTGACTGAAGCCCTGGATAATCTGGACGAGTTCTCCCATCTTATAGTGCTCTACTGGATGCACCAGCTTCCTGCCGGCAGGCAACTCCCGCTTAAGGTTCATCCCATGGGTAAGCCGGAGCTTCCGCTTGTCGGCCGTTTTGCTACGCGCTCACCGAGCCGCCCCAATCCGGTGGGGCAGGCTACGGTCAAACTTCTTGAGCGCCACGACAATATATTGAAGGTTAAGGGGCTTGATGCCATTGACGGCACACCGGTGATTGATATAAAGCCCTATCTGCCCGGATATGATTCAGCCGACGATGCTAAAGTGCCTTTATGGATAACCAATCACTAGCTAAAGCATTACTAAATATTTACCGCCAGCTCTTAGCCCGCTATGGCCCCCAGCACTGGTGGCCGGCAGAGGAGCCGTTTGAGGTTATAGTCGGTGCCATACTCACCCAGTCAGCCGCCTGGGGCAATGTGGAAAAGGCTATCGCCAATCTGCGGGCGGCTAATGCCCTGTCACCAAAGGCACTCCGCCAGCTCTCCACCTCCAAGCTGGCTAAGCTGGTTCGTCCCTGCGGTTACTATAATGCCAAGGCACGAAAGCTCAAGTCCTTTGCCTACTGGCTGGGTAACCACCATGGTGACGACCTTATTAGGTTATTTGCCCGCGATATTGACGAGCTGCGCCAGCAGCTCCTCTCCATCAATGGTATCGGGCAGGAGACCGCCGATTCCATAATACTTTATGCCGCGGATAAGCCCATCTTCGTTGTTGATGCTTATACCCGCCGTATTATCAGCCGTATTGGGCTGGCGCCGGCTAAAAATAGCTATGCCGACTATCAGACCCTTTTTATGGAGAACCTGCCCCCCGATGCCGCCCTGTTTAATGAGTACCATGCCCTCCTGGTCTACCTGGGTAAAAAGGTTTGCCGCCCCCGTCCCCTCTGCTCCCAGTGCTGCCTAA
>CAZUHO010000144.1:0-2238 GCA_964620725.1 uncultured Dehalococcoidales bacterium | reverse complement strand
CTTGAAGATGGCGGGTAGGAGCATTGACTGTAAAGGGGCTGGCGGTATATAATGCAATCCGAAAGGAGGCAAGCGGTTGCCAGCCTTTCGAGGGTTAATCTCATAAGCCCTTGGTCACTGGTTCAAATCCAGTCGCTGCCACCATAGATAGGGGAGGAGGCTTCTAGACCAAGACTCTTGGCAAGACTCATGCCTAGTCAGATTCCTCACAGTGAGTCTATTTTACTTCTCTCAGAACCCCGGTTTCCCCTGGCAAAGCCCGCACGCAGGTTTGCTAAACTCTTTCAAAGGGTACCTACTACATCACTGATGTTTATTTCCAGCATCTTAATGCTCGCCAGGATACGGTCAACATTTCTATCTACAGCTTGAATTCCCCCGGAAATACTCTTCAGCTCGTTGGCGGTCTGTTTCAATAGCTGGATCTTCTCTGCCATATCCTCTATTTTATATTCTTTAACCAACTTGCTACTCCTTATGTCTTAGGTCTTTGAATCTCTTTGCCTTACCATCGTACCTGGGTAAGGTGCCATAATCGTGAAACTCCAGGTTATACCCCAACCCAGTCTTTACCCTGAGCTGGTCAACCAACCTAGCCTTAATGGCGTCAACATTTCTCTCTTGCCCCGATATTAGCTCCACTTTTAAGGTAATATCATCCAGGTCGCCTTTCTTGGCTACCAGCACCTCATATTCATCGCTCAGCTCGGGGATAGCTCTGACCACCTCCTCAATGGAAGCCGGAGCCAGCAATACCCCCTTCACCTTGGTGATAGTGTCCGCCCGGCCCATAACACCACCTCGAAGAAGGCGGAAGGTTCGGCCACATTCGCATCTATCTATAGGGCTCCACTCAATTATATCCTTAGAATCGAACCTGATGCATGGCTGAGCCATACGGTCAAAGGTGGTGATAACCATCTTGCCCCTCCTACCGGGCTCAGTAATAATTTCACCAGTATCAATATCTTCTATCTCGGCAAGATAGAAAGCCTCATTGGCATGTAAGCCACATTGATGTTGGCATTCCCAGCCCCAGTGACCTATTTCTGTACTGCCTGCCTGATCGTAGACCTTGGCTCCCCAGGCATCCTCCATTCTTTTCCTGGTTGCTGGGATACAAGCCCCCGGTTCGCCAGCACAGGTTATTTTCTTTATATATAAGTCCTTTGCTGGCTCTATACCCATTTTTCTGGCGGTCTCGGCCATGCCGAGCACATAGGTTGGCGTGGCCCCCATCGCCGTGGCTCTTAGCTCTTGCATCTTTAATATTCGCGCCTCGGTATTTAAGACACCGCCGGGGATTACCTCACAGCCCAGCTTCTCCCCCGCATAATGATATGTCCAGAAGGCGATAAATATATTATAGCCAAAGGGTACGAATATGCGGTCGCTATTACGGTATCCCTGGGCGTATAATGCATAGCAATAGGCTTCGACGCCACCCTCCCAGTCCTGCCAGCTATCAGCCTGATATATCGGTTGTCCCGTTGTACCGCTTGTTTGGCGGTATTCCGTTACCTGCTCTAGGGGTAAGCTAAGTATATCGCCGTAGGGGTAGGGGTCTTTCCCCTGAACGCCTTTCATCATCGACTTTTCCATCTTGGGGACTTTGCTTATATCATCAAACGTTTTAATATCGCCGGGCTCAAGCCCAGCTTCGCTATATAGCTTATGATAGAATGGTGAATTTTCGTAAGCCCACCTAAATATGTTCTGAAACTTCTTTAGCTGCAACCGCTGAAGTTTTTCGCGCGGCAGTGTTTCCAGAACTGGATTCCAGTATTGCTCCACTGGCTTCATTGGCGCCTCCTACATTCACCCAAGTTCGTTAAAGGGGAGCTTGACCATTTAAAACACAAACAGGTCAAGACCGCCCAACATGTTCATTGTGGCCCCAGTCATATACTGTGCCTCATCGGACGCTAGGTAGGCAACAGCATCGGCAATCTCCTGCGGCTCGGCGAGGCGGTGGGCGAGTATTCTCTTCTCCAGCTTTTGGCGTACTTCATCATCAAGCGGGGCACCAGTCTTAGCCACACCAACAAGCACAGCATTACTGGTAATATTATACCTTGCCCCCTCAAGGGCGACTGATTTAGTCAGACCAATAAGTCCAGCTTTTGCGGAACCATAGCTAGTCTGACCAAATCCTCCCATAACTCCAGCCACCGATGTAATATTCACAATCCGCCCCCAATTGTTGGCGCACATATCATCCCAGGTCGCTTTAATGCA
>CAZUHO010000143.1:0-2321 GCA_964620725.1 uncultured Dehalococcoidales bacterium | reverse complement strand
CAATAGCCGCCCACCTTATCCTTCGGGATACAATGAAAGCCGCCCCTTTTATATTTGTCCCGCTGCCACTGGTTTGCTGGTTGATGGGGGCTTCTGGAATACTTATCGCTTATAGCATTGCCCTGCCCTGCCTGGTGGGCTTTACCCATTTTCTGAGGACAAGGCAAACGGCGACACGCCGAGCCTAATTACTTCCGTTTTATGGCTGACTTTACCGCCTGCTCAATATCTTTAGCCGTGAGACCGTACCGCTCAAAAAGCTCCGCCGGCTTACCCGACTTGGCGTAGGTATCCTTAAGGGCTATAAATTCCATCGGAACTGGCTTGTGCCTAGCAACCACCCGCGCCACGGCGCTACCCAAGCCGCCGTGCTCCAGGTGCTCCTCAGCGGTAACGATAGCCCCGGTCTCAGCCGCCGCCTGGATAATAGCCGCCTCATCAATGGGCTTGAGGGTGGACATATTGAGCACCCGGCAGTCTATGCCCTCCCCCTTAAGGCTTTCGGCGGCTTCCAGCGCCGCTTTCACCATCAAGCCGATGGCAATTATGGTGGCGTCCCCGCCCTGCCTCATCTCTACCGCCTTACCCAGCTTGAAGCGGTAGCTCTGGTCATAGACCAGCGGTGCCTTGGGACGGCACAACCTGATATAGCATGGTCCAAGGTAAGCCGCCACCGCCCTCACCGCCTGTGCCGTCTCAATAGCGTCCGCGGGCACGATAACGGTAAAGCCGGGGAGGGAGCCTATGAGGGCAAGGTCTTCAATAGACTGGTGTGAGGTGCCATCCTCACCAACGCTGATGCCGCCGTGGCCGACGACAAGCTTAACATTGAGCCTGGGCTGAGCGATAGACATGCGAATCTGGTCAAAGCAACGCCCGGGGACAAAAACGGCAAAGGTGCTGGCGAAGGGTATCTTGCCTGAAGATGCCAGCCCGGCGGCAATACTGACCATATTCTGCTCGGCGATACCGCAGTTAAAGAAACGCTCCGGGAATTTATCGGCAAAAAGCCTGGTCCTGGTGGAGCGGGAGAGGTCAGCATCCAGCACCACAACATCCGGGTTCTCCCCACCCAGCTCAACCAGTGTCTCGCCGTAAGCCTGTCTCAGGTAAAACTCTTCAGCCACTATTCCAGCTCCTTAAGAGCCAGCTTTACTTCATCGGTAGTGGGCGCCGTGCCGTGAAAATGGGGGTTATTCTCCATAAAGCTGACCCCCTTGCCCTTGATGGTATGGGCAATGATAACCGCGGGCTGCCCCTTAATCTTTCTCACCTTATCAAGAGCCTGGGTAAGCTGGGGAATACTATGCCCGTCAGCCTCAATAACCTGCCAGCCGAAGGCTTGCCACTTCGCCGGGAAGGGGTCGAGACTCATCACATCACGGTTCCAGCCGTCTATCTGCTGACCGTTGTTGTCCACTATAGCCATTAGGTTATCCACCTTGAAGTGGGCGGCAGCCATCGCCGCCTCCCACACCTGCCCCTCATCACACTCCCCATCCCCCAGTAGAGCATATACCCGGTAGTCCTTAGCGTTAAGCCGCCCCGCCAGAGCCACACCAATGGCAAAGGACAATCCCTGCCCCAGAGCCCCGGCAGACATTTCCACCCCCGGGGTAACCGTGCAGTCAGTATGGCCCTGAAGACAACTATCCATCTGCCTCAGCGTAACTAGCTCCTCTTCCGCGAAGTAGCCGCACTCAGCCAGGGTAGCGTAGAGGGCAGGGGCGGCATGCCCCTTGCTCAGGATGAACCTGTCCCTATCCGGCCAGTGAGGGTCTTGGGGCTTATGCTTTAGCACCTTGAAATAAAGGGCGATCAAAATCTCCACCGCAGAAAGGGAGCCACCGGGGTGACCGCTGCCAGCCTTTCCCGTCATGGTAACGATGTGGCGGCGCAGCCTTTTGGCGATAGCCTCCATTTCCGCTACCGATGCTGATGATGAAAAAACCTCGGCTTTAACGCTCTGGGCCGAGGTTGATGATGGATTTCTTTTTTCAGGTAACGACATTACCACCCCTTCGTTTATTTATTATACTACACTTAATAAACTCAGGTCTACACTTTGGGAGGGTATTTATCAACCTCACCCCCCTAATCCCCCTTTTTAACGGTTCTCCTTTTCCCATACCCACCCACCCAAAAAGGTTTCACCTCTTTACAATCTCCTTGCCCCACCCCCAGAGAGAAAATTACGGGATAAGCCGCAGACGCCCATAGAGCGGGATTAAGAAACAAAACCTAATGGGCGGGAGGGTGGGAAGAAATTGGTTTGATTTTTTCCTCCGCCTCTGCTTTAATTAGTGCCGTAGGAGAGATAG
>CAZUHO010000142.1:0-2331 GCA_964620725.1 uncultured Dehalococcoidales bacterium | reverse complement strand
GTTGACAAATTTTAATTGTCACTAGTCTGCCGCTATGCTAGAATTGCCTTGGAAATGACCAAAAGAGACATCAAATACTGGGTTGGCTTCAGCCTCATCCCCGGCATCGGGCGGGTGAAACTGTCGCAGCTGGAAAGCCATTTCGGCAGTCTGGGAAAGGCGTGGCAGGCTACCCCGGCTAAACTGAAACGCGCCGGGCTGGACAAGGGGGCAATAAACGCCGTCACCTACTGGCAGTCCCGAGTCTCCCTGGATGAGGAGATGGAAAAGCTTGACCGCTACGGGGTAAAGGTGCTTACCTTCCACGACCCCGATTACCCCTCCCGCCTAAAAGAAATATACGATTATCCACCGATACTATATGTCAGGGGTTCCCTGCTCCCCCAGGACGAGTGGTGCCTGGCAGTGGTCGGTACCCGCCGGGCGACGGTCTACGGCCGGCAGGTAGCAGAAGAAATAGCGGCTGACCTGGCGCGAAGCGGAATCACTATCGTCAGCGGCCTGGCTAAGGGGATTGACTCCGTAGCTCACCGCTCCGCCCTTGAGGCGGGGGGTAGAACTATTGCCGTATTCGGCTGCGGGCTTGATATTGTTTACCCCGCCGAGAACGCTGCCCTGGCTCGTGATATCATCCAGCAGGGAGTGCTAATAAGCGAGTATCCGCTGGGCACCAGACCCAGGGCGGATAACTTCCCCCGCCGTAACCGAATTATGAGCGGGCTGAGCCTGGGGGTGCTGGTGGTTGAAGCTGATGAGACCAGCGGGGCGATGATTACCGCCCGCCTGGCGCTGGAGCAAAACAGGGAGGTGTTCGCCGTCCCCGGTAGCATCCTATCCCCAGCCAGTAGGGGGACTAACCGCCTTGTCCAGGAAGGGGCTAAGCTGGTCCGCGACTACACCGATATCCTGGAGGAACTGAACCTGACGGCGGTAGCCCAGCAGATGGAGCTTAAAGAGGTTATACCCGCCTCCGATACCGAAGCCCTCTTACTCAAGCAGCTGAGTGCCGAGCCCACCCATATTGACGAGGTCTGCTGCAACACCGGTCTGCCGATGTCAACCATCAGCAGCACCCTGACCATGATGGAGCTAAAAGGCTTGGTAAAGCAGGTAGGGACTATGAACTATATCCTCTCCCGCGAAGCAAGGGAGGGCTACAGGGTAAAGGTAGACTAGGATGAAGACGAAGAAGAAGCTGGTCATAGTTGAGTCCCCAGCCAAAGCCAGGACGCTGAGCAAGCTCCTGGGTGAGGACTACAGCCTCAAAGCGTCAATGGGGCATGTCAGAGACCTGCCCAGGAGCCAGCTAGGGGTGGACATTGAGCAGGGCTTTACCCCCAAATACGTGGTGCCCAGGGCGAAAAGCAAGATTGTAAAAGAGCTCAAGCAGGCGGCTAAGACCGCCTCCGCCGTATATCTCGCCACCGACCCCGACCGTGAGGGGGAGGCTATCTCCTGGCATCTGGTCGAGGTGACCAAGACCAACCGCAAACCCTACCGCCGCGTCGTCTTCCACGAGATAACCAAGACGGCTATCGAGCGCGCCTTTAAACACCCTCACACCATAGATATGCAACTGGTCAACGCCCAGCAGGCGAGGCGCATACTGGACAGGCTGGTCGGCTATAAGCTCAGCCCGCTATTGTGGCGGAAGGTGAGAAGGGGTCTATCGGCAGGTAGGGTGCAGTCGGTAGTACTGAGGATTATCGTTGACCGCGAGCGGGAGATTGAGAATTTCGTCCCCGTAGAGTACTGGACGATTGATGCCGAGCTGGCTAAGACTGCTGACGCACCAACCTTCAGAGCCACGCTGGTCGGGCTTAGCGACGGCACCAAGCTGGATATCCACAACGAGCAGGAGGCAACTGAAATCGCCGGTGACTTAAAGCAGGCCAGCTACAAGGTGCTCAAGGTCGGCACCAAAAAGGTAACCCGCCAGCCAGCGCCGCCGTTTATCACCAGCACCCTGCAACAGGAAGCCTGGCGCAAGCTCCACTTCCCGGCAAAGCTAACCATGCAGGTGGCTCAGGAGCTTTACGAAGGCTTGCCCATAGGTGATGAGGGCAATGTAGGGCTCATCACCTATATGCGCACCGACTCCACAAGGGTCGCCCGCGCCGCCATCAGCGAAGCCAGGGAGTTTATCACCACCAAGTACGGCTCCCAGTATCTTCCCCCCCATGCCCGTTCCTTCGCCACCGCAGTGAAGGGGGCGCAGGAAGCCCACGAAGCTATCCGCCCAACGAAGATATGGCGGGAGCCTCCCCTGCTCAAGCCCTACCTCAGTGACGCCCAATTTAAGCTCTACCAGCTCATCTGGAAACGAATGGT
>CAZUHO010000141.1:0-2354 GCA_964620725.1 uncultured Dehalococcoidales bacterium | reverse complement strand
ATATTTGAAAACATTGCGCTTTTAGGTTATAAATATAGGGCATTAATCATTGGAGGTTTGAATTTGGCGAAAAAGAATGTGGAGAAACCCCGGCGTGAGCCGACCAAGCGCCAGCTCTCCCGATGGCAGCAGCAGAAGAGGAGACAGCGCTTTATTTTAGGCTTTGGAATAGCGATTATTGTTGCCGTGTTGGGCGTTATCGGGGGTGGGGTTTATACTCAGTGGTATATCGGCGAATATAAACCGCTGCACGAAACGGTGATTGAGGTCAATGATACCCAGTTTGATATGGATTATTACATAAAGATGCTCGGGTACTACTACTACGCAGAGCAAGTGCCGCCGCAACAGTTACCATCTTTTGCTGACGAGGCGGTCAAGATCATTGAGCAAAACGAGTTGATGAGGCAGGAGGCTATGAAATTGGGTATCAGCGTTAGCGATGAGGAGGTTGACGAGGAGTTTAGGAGTCATGACCTGCCACTGAGTAAGGACTATCGGGATGTGGTTAGAACACAGATGCTGGCGGAGAGACTGTTTGATGAGTATTTTGATGAGCAGGTGCCGACCTACGCTGAGCAGAGGTATATCTTGGCCATGTTCCTTGAGAGTGAGAGCCAGGCGAGTGAGGTCAGGGACAGGCTTGAGGCAGGGGAGGATTTTACCCAGCTGGCTGGCGAGCTTTCCCTGGACGATACCAGCAAAGAAAGGGAGGGCGATTTTGGTTGGCGACCTGAAGGGATATTGCCGCTACTGTTAGAAAACAGTATAGTTGATGAATACGCTTTCACCACTGAAGTAGAAGCATTAAGCCAGCCAATATATGATGAGACCAAAATCAAGGTGGTAGGCTACTGGCTGATTAAGGTGTTAGAGAGGGATAAGGAGGCAGGAGGGGCTAATGTTAAGATAATGCTGCTGGGTAGTGAGCAGGAGGCGAATGAGGTCAGGGCTAGGCTTGAGGCTGGCGAGGACTTTGCTACCCTGGCTGGTGAGCTCTCTCTGCACGGTACGTCTAAGGCAGATGGGGGGGATTTTGGTGTGTCTGAAGGTATGATGAGTGAGGCGTTTGAGGAGTTTGTTTTTAATGCTGAGCTTGATGTGCTGAGCCAGCCAATACGCGATGATACGGAGAGCACTCTGGGAGGCTACTGGCTGGTAGAGGTTACCGATATGGATGATAATAGGCAGATTGCAGATGAGGACAGGGGTTTACTGAAGGGTAAGGCTTTGAACGAGTGGGTTGCAGGATTATTTGATAACCCTGATAACAAGATTGAGAGCTATCTGGATGAAGGGAAGAAGTTGTTTGCCATTTCTCATGTTCTTGGGTACTAGAGTCAAATCGGGAGGTTAAGGTAGTGAAGAAAAAGAGCATCGGGGTGGGGTTAATGGGGCTGGGGGTTGTTGGTGGTGGGGTAGCCAGGGTTCTGACTGGTAAGGCGGAGGTCCTGGCGGAGCAGGTGGGTTGCCCCCTTGTCCTGAAAAGGGTAAAGGTCTTAGAAGCGGACTTAGCCAAGCCGCTGGCGAAGGAGACAGGCCTCAAGCTTTTTACCACCAATGACGCTGAGTTTTTTAACGAGCCTGAGATAGATATTGTCGTTGAAGCCATCGGCGGTGAGATGCCAGCCCTGGATTACCTGAAGCGGGCGATAACCGCTGGCAAGCATGTGGTTACCTCAAATAAGGAGGTTATCGCCAAGCATGGGGCGGAGCTATTTGCCCTGGCTCAGCAGTATGGGGTTGGTGTGCGCTATGAGGCTAGCGTTGGCGGCGGCATTCCCTTAATCTCCCCCTTTCAGCATGACCTGGTAGCCAACAAGATAAGCGGTATTTACGCCATAATAAATGGTACTACTAATTATATCCTTACCCGGATGGCGAGAGAGGGCGCTGATTTTCCTTCAGCGCTCAAGAGAGCCCAGGAACTGGGCTATGCCGAAACTGACCCCAAAAATGATATAGAAGGCATAGATGCTACCTATAAACTGGCTATCCTTGCCTCTCTAGCCTTTCACCATCAGGTTCAGCCTAAGGACATCCACTGCGAAGGCATCTCCCGGCTGGATAGCCTTGACTTCAAGTATGCACGTGAGCTGGGCTATGCCATAAAGCTTTTGGCTATAGGTAAGCAGGGCGATAGCCTGATTGAGGTGCGGGTCCACCCTGTTTTTATCCCCGAGGAGTCCCTGCTGGCTAAGGTTGACGGTGTCTATAATGCCATCCTGGTTGAAGGCGACCTTGTAGGCAGGGTTCTTTTCTACGGTGAGGGGGCTGGTGCTCTGCCTACGAGCAGTGCCGTTATCGCTGATGTGGTGTCAGCCGCCCGTGATATTGTTACCGACGCCGGTAGC
>CAZUHO010000140.1:0-2354 GCA_964620725.1 uncultured Dehalococcoidales bacterium | reverse complement strand
GCATCCATATAAATCTTAGCCAGGTTTTTGCCGTGCTTGGACATGCGCTCCTGCTTCTTCTTGAGCTTCTTCTCCCGGCGTTCCTGCCTTGTTTCCATCCGCCCGTTAGTCACGTCTTAATCTCTATGTAGTCAAACTCTTTTCTCAGCTCAATGATTCGGTCACGGAGCAGGGCTGCCTTCTCAAACTCCAGGTTTCTGGCGGCGGTCTTCATCTGCGACTCCAGCTCCTTGACCAGACGGGCGACATCCTCTTTGGTGGCGGGGCGAGCGGCGACATAGTCAGCCCGGGTCTCGGCGACAACCTTTACCCTCTCGGTGATGTCCTTGATTGCCTTTCTTATCCCCTGCGGGGTAATGCCGTGCTCTTTATTATAGGCTTCCTGAATTTTACGGCGGCGCTTGGTCTCCTCAATAGCCCGGGACATGGAACCGGTAATATTATCGGCATACAGAATGACATGCCCGCCTATATGCCGGGCGGCACGCCCCATGGTCTGGATTAACGCCCCCTCCGACCTCAGATAGCCTTCTTTATCGGCGTCAAGAATCGCCACCAGGCTAACCTCGGGCAGGTCAAGCCCCTCCCTAAGCAAATTTATGCCGACAACAACATCGTAAACGCCGAGACGGAGGTCGCGCAGTATCTCCACCCTCCCCAGGGTCTCAACCTCGGAGTGGAGGTAATGGGTCTTTACCCCCATCTCCAGCAGGTAATCAGCCAGCTCCTCAGCCATCCTCTTGGTCAGGGTGGTTACCAGGCAGCGCTCCCCCTTATCCACCCGGCTCTTAATCTGGTGGAGGAGGTCATCAATCTGCCCCTTGGTCGGCTTGACCTCAACCGTAGGCTCAAGCAACCCGGTGGGGCGGACTAACTGCTCCACCACCTGCTGGCTGTGCTGGTACTCGTATTCCGCCGGCGTGGCTGAGGTATAGATAACCTGGTTGATGCGCTGCTGAAACTCGTTGAAATTAAGGGGGCGGTTGTCCAGCGCCGAGGGCAGGCGAAAACCGTAGTCCACCAGCGTCTGCTTGCGGGAGATGTCGCCGCGGTACATGCCCCGAATCTGGGGCAGGGTCATGTGCGATTCGTCAATGAAGAGCAGAAAGTCATCGGGGAAGTAATCAAGCAGTGTCCACGGCGGGCTGCCCGGGGGGCGCCCCGCCAGGTGGCGGGAGTAGTTCTCCACCCCGGCACAGTATCCCGCCTCAGTGAGCATCTCGATATCATAGTTGGTCCTGGCTTCAAGACGTGCCGCCTCCAGCAGCTTCTCCTGCTTTTTCAGCTCTTTTAGCCTTTCTTCCAGCTCCTGCTTTATGCTCTCAATGGCAGTCATCAGCTTTTCATGCGAGGTAACGAAGTGCTTGGCCGGGTATATATCCACCGCCTCCAGCTCGCTAAGCAGCTCACCGGTCAGCGGGTCTATCTGGATTATGCGCTCAATATCATCGCCGAAAAACTCAAGGCGCAGGGCTAGTTCTTCGTAGGCGGGCTGAATTTCCAGGGTATCGCCGCGAATGCGGAACTTGCCCCGGCTGAAGTCAATGTCGTTGCGCTCGTACTGCATATCAACCAGCTGGCGGAGGAGCTTTTCCCGGCGGTAGCTTTCCCCCCGCCTGAGGCTCAGGACAAAGCTGCGGTATTCCTCGGGTTCACCCAGCCCGTAGATGCAGGACACCGAAGCCACAATAACCACGTCCCGCCTCTCAAAAAGGGCGCGGGTGGCGGAGTGGCGCATCTTATCAATCTCCTCGTTTATGTCGGCTTCTTTCTCAATATAGGTATCGGTGCGGGGGACATAGGCTTCGGGCTGGTAGTAGTCGTAGTAGCTGACGAAGTACTCCACGGCGCTATCGGGGAAGAACTCCTTGAACTCGGTGCAGAGCTGGGCGGCCAGGGTCTTGTTGTGGCAGATAACCAGCGTCGGCCTGCCTACCCTGGCGATGACGTTAGCCATGGCGAAGGTCTTGCCACTCCCCGTCACCCCCAGCAGCGTCTGGTGCTTAAAGCCCTTGCCCAGCCCCTCCACCAGCTCATCCACCGCCTGGGGCTGGTCGCCGGTCATCTTAAAATCGGAGACTATCTGAAATTCGGGCATAATAATAGTATATCCTCTCGCCTCACCAGTTACAACGGGACATTTGACACGAGACGGCTTAGTTAGGTAGACTATGGCAAATTTAGTTTAAAGAACGGAGGAAGAAATGGGAGACAGCGTTTATAAGTTTATCACGCTGGTAGGGACCAGCACCGAATCATGGGAGAAGGCAGCCGTAAGCGCCGTGGAGCAGGCGTCGAAGACATTGCGTGACCTTCGCATCGCCGAGATTGAGGAGCTGGATTTGCAGCTTGAG
>CAZUHO010000139.1:0-2358 GCA_964620725.1 uncultured Dehalococcoidales bacterium | reverse complement strand
GGGCGGGAGGGTGGGAAGAAAAAGGTATGTTAAAAACGGGGGGAGGCGGATTAGTCGTCAATGCCAGGCACGGAGAAGCGAGAGCACATCTCGCTGACTTCTTCTTTCGCCTGCTTTTGAATTTTACTGTCGCCAATATTGGTGATTACCTTCACAACCAGCGCCGCGATACGCTTCATTTCCTCAACGCCGAAGCCCCGGCTGGTCACTGCCGGCGTGCCCAGCCTGATGCCGCTGGTTACCTTCGGCGGCTTGGAGTCAAAGGGGATGGTGTTGCGATTGACCACAATGCCCACTGCCCCCAGACACTCCTCGGCTTCCTTACCGCTGACACCGGTCTTTGTTAGGTCAACCAGAACAAGGTGGTTATCGGTGCCACCTGAGATTAGGCGCAGACCCAGTCGTTGCAGCTCAATGGCTAAAGCCTGGGCGTTATCAAGGGTTGAGCGCTGATAGTCAGCGAAGCTGGGTTGCATCGCCTCGTGAAAACATACCGCCTTAGCGGCAATGGCGTGCATCAGCGGTCCCCCCTGCATCCGGGGGAAGACAGCATCATCTATTGAAGCTGCCAGCTCCTTGCGGCAAAGGATGAAGCCGCTTCGCGGACCGCGCAGCGTCTTGTGCGTGGTTGCCGTTACTACCTCAGCGTAGGGGATGGGGGTGGGATGAAGACCCACCGCCACCAGACCGGCGATGTGGGCGATATCAACCATAAGTCTGGCTCCCACCAGGTCAGCGATACGCCGGAAACGCTCAAAATCAATAATCCTGGGGTAGGCGCTGGCTCCAGCTACAATCAGCTTGGGCTTATGCTTTATGGCCAGCCTCTCTATCTCCAGATAGTCAATCCTTTCCGTCTCCCGGTTGACCCCGTAAAGGACAAAACTATATGACCTGCCGGAGAAGCTCACCTTATCCCCATGAGTGAGGTGACCACCGTGAGCCAGGCTCATGCCCATGACGGTGTCACCATACTCTAGCAGAGCAAAGTAGGCTGCCATATTAGCCTGCGCCCCGCTGTGGGGCTGGACGTTGGCGTGCTCGGCGTGGAACAGTTCCTTTGCCCGCCGGATAGCCAGGTCTTCCACTATGTCCACATTTTCGCAGCCGCCGTAGTAGCGCTGCCGGGGATAACCCTCGGCATACTTGTTAATCAAAAACGAGCCTTCGGCTTCAATCACCGCCCGGCTGGCATAGTTCTCCGAGGCGATGAGGTTTATGGTCTCTTTTTGCCGCTTTGCCTCCAGGGAGAGGGCGCGGCTAATCTCAGGGTCAACCTTGCGCAGGAAGTCCATCTTTCTCCTTTTGCTCAAGTCTACAACCCCTCCCCTGTAGTGTCAACAAGGTTAAAGATTATTTTTAACCTCACCCCCATCTGCCCCTAAAGGTATTCTTTCCCACCCTCCCGCCCACTAAGGTCGATGAGCAGAGCTCCCAAGGGCGGGGGTAAGCCGCAAAGCCTAATGGGCGGGAGTACTCACTCCATAAAAAGCCGCAGACGCCCATAGGGCGGGAGGGTGGGAAGAAAAAGGTATGTTAAAAACGGGGCGGGGCAGGTTGCTAAACGACCTCCTAAAATGTTATCATAAATCAAAAGGCAAGCTATTATGTCAGCTCTGAGTGAGCTTTATCAAGAGATTGCACTTTGCCAGCAGTGTGAGATAGCCAAACATCGAAATAAGGTGGTGCCTGGTGAGGGGGCGGAGGACGCCAAGATAATGTTTATCGGTGAGGCGCCAGGTTGGCATGAAGACCAGCTGGGGCGCCCCTTTGTCGGACCGGCGGGTAAATTCCTAGACGAATTACTGGCTTCTATCGGCCTGACGCGGGAGCAGGTCTATATCGCCAATGTGATTAAGTGCCGCCCCTCATCAAACCGCGACCCCCTGCCTATGGAAATCCAAAACTGCCGCCACTGGCTGGAGCGCCAGATTGAGATAATCCACCCCAAGATGATTGTAACCCTGGGGCGTTACTCCATGGCGATGTTCTTCCCCGGCAAGAGCATAAGCAAGATTCACGGTACGGCTCAAAAGCACGGTGATACCATCTACTACGCCATGTATCACCCGGCGGCGGCGCTTCACCAGCAGAGCCTGCGCCAATCCATAGAAGAGGATATGCTAAAAATCCCATCACTGCTGGCTGAGGCAGAAAATATTAAAGAAGAGGAAAAAGAACCAGAACAACTAACTATGTTTTAGGTAAAAAATTATGAGTAAACCAAGATTAAAAATAATTCCCCTCGGGGGGCTGAGTGAAATCGGCAAGAATATGATGGCGATGGAATATCAGGATGACATCATCATCATTGACGTCGGTCTGATGTTCCCGGGGGAGGAGATGCTGGGTATTGAC
>CAZUHO010000138.1:0-2401 GCA_964620725.1 uncultured Dehalococcoidales bacterium | reverse complement strand
CACAGGGTACATGAGTAGTAGGTCTCAATAGTTTCGTCAGTCATGCCCTCAATACGGGCATCTCTAACGGCATAGGTTGCCCTTGCCTGCTCCACTATCTCCTTTACCTTATCCTCCTCGGTATAGACTTTCACCTGTATCTTATCGAATATCCGCCCGAAGTCCTGGTGTAGTTTGGCATGAAGGATATCGCCGATATGGTGCAGCCTGAAGCCCTTCTCCACCGCCTGTTTAGCCACCCTTATCCAGGCAATATCCCTCTGCCCGATGTGCATTGAGCCTTGAGCATAGTTTATCAGGTGGTGAATTTGCCTCTCCAGAATAGGTTCGTAGTCCTCCTGCATCTCCCTCCCGGCAACCTCAACGGCTATCGCCATGGGCAATCTAGTGCCAGCCTGGATGTCAGTTATTTCAGGACCAATCACCTCAACCTTGCCGTCCTCAACCTCCTCCATGCGCTTGGTGGTGACCCATTCCACCATTGGTGTTTTGCCACCCCCGCATTCAAGGTAGATATCCTCCCCGCGCACCCTTTCCCCCTCAAAGGCGGGGCCATAGGCTACTGGGACGGGCACCTCAGCTACGGCAACCTTCAGCCCCCTTACCTCTATGGCTTTAGCTACTATTCTGTCGTGGGGGACGTTGGAGACGACATGCTCATAGGTGCAGATGCCGGTAGGCAGAATCTCAGGTATCGGGGTGTCGGCAATGGTGGGAAATCCCCAGTTGACTGCCCCGGCGGCATTAGCGTACCACTCATCGGTAACATAGCCCATAGGCAAAACGAAGGCGAAGATGCGGTCTTTATTATAGATAAGTATCTTCCGGTAATCACCGGGCTCAATGCCACCGAAGGACATAGCCGCTCTGGTGGCAAAGCCCATGGCGAAGACGGCAGCGCTAACATCGGGACCAAAGGAGACCAGACGGGTTGGCCAGCCAATCTGTACTCCTGCCTCCACCAGCTGCTCTGAGAATCTCTGCCCGTTATAGTCCGAAGCCATAAACACGTAGAGGTTCTTCTGCTGGAGTTCCTGGGCAATACTGGCCGCTATCTCCTTGGTAGGGGCAGCACCAACGACAGCGGCAAAACCAGGGGCAGTGCCATCAACGAACTCAACCCCCCTCTTCCTCAGGATAACGTCATCGGCAGCGCCCAGCCAGATATTACTATCGGCGGGGTCCTCCTGCTTGGTGTAAAAATCAGGCGTCTCCAGATATCTTATAGCTTCTATCAGCTCCTCAGCGAATAAGGTTGCCATACCGGCATCAAGGGCTGGCGCCAGATAGGGCAAGGGGTGTTCTTCCCTCACCGGGGGCGGTAGGAGAAAACGGCACCTTTTCAGTACCGGCTCCATATCACCAAGTTTTTCCACCTTGATACCCAGGATTCCATAAATCACGGGGAGATAGTAGGCAGTATTGGGGAAGCCTACCGGTTCATTGGCTCCCCACTTGTCCATCGCCTCCTGCCACTTCTTCTCCGCTCTCTCTACAATCTTGTAAGCTCCGCTAATTGCTGCTGAGGCAATAATCTTTGACATTTTAGCCTCCAATCCTCAATAGATGCTTAAACGGCGTCAAGCTCCCGTCTCATCTCCATATCATAGAGTATTCGCTCCCTAGCCTTATCAATGCCCAGAGCCTTACGCTTCTTGTCAATGTGGGCAATCATAAGGTGGGCAGCTCTGATCGGGTCAGGCTCAAAAGCCCACATCCCGCCATATATTTCCTCAAAGTCCTTGAACAGGAAATCGGTCACCTCTTTGCTGCCAGTGGTGGGCCAGGTAACACCGAATACGGTGAATACACCGGAGCCAACGAAGTACTGGCCGATAGATATCGCCTTCTCGCTCATCCACTCCGGTGCCGCCCCAGCGACGGGCAGGTCGCTGATGTCATCGCCCAAGCCGCCGTCCTTAACCATGGCGGTGGCTGCCATCAGTATCCGGCTGTTATCAACGCAGGAACCCATGTGCAGTACCGGCGGTATGCCTACGGTTTCACAGACCTCGGCCAGTCCTTTACCAGCAAACTCCTTGGCAGCTTCAGGAACCATTAGACCGGCTTCGGCACAGGCGATAGCATTACAACCAGTGGTAATCACCAGGACATCATTCTTTATCAGCTCCTTAACCATAGTGACATGAGGTTCATTGTGCTTGACCCGGGCGTTATTGCAGCCGACAACCCCGGCCACCCCCCTTATCCGGCCATTGATAATATTGTCGTTCAGCGGCCGGTAGGAAGCACGGAAGAGACCACCTAGCAGGTAGTTGATGGTCTCGTGGCTGAAACCAGCAATCAGCTCAGTTTTCTGGTCAGGGATATAGATATTCCCCTTCCGATTGGGGAAGTTCTCAATAGCTGTCTTAACTATTTCCCGTGCTGACTTCAGGGC
>CAZUHO010000137.1:0-2416 GCA_964620725.1 uncultured Dehalococcoidales bacterium | reverse complement strand
TCAGGGAGTCTATTATCGTCGGCATTGATGCCAGAGAAGGCTATATCTCCACCCACGGCTGGCGCCAGGAAACGGAGCTGGGGGCGGTGGAACTTGCCCAATCCATGGTGGAGCTGGGGGTGAGGCGCTTTATATATACCGACATTAACCGCGACGGCACCCTCACCGAGCCCAACTTTTCCGCCACCGCCGAGCTTATTAATGCCGTCAAGCAACCAGTTATCGCCGCCGGTGGAATATCGTCGCTGAACCACCTAAAAATGCTAAAATCGCTCGGTGCCGAGGGCGCTATAATAGGGAAAGCGCTCTATACTGGAGACATTGACCTGAAACGGGCACTAGCCACTAGCTAACAGACTAACCCACCCCCCCGTTTTAACCAGTGTTTTATTTCCCATACCCACCCGCCCAAAAAGCTTCGCTTCTAAAACTTTCTTTCCCCACCCCCTAGAGTGAAGTCCATGTTTTTCCCCATCGGGGGGGTAAAGGGGCTAAATGAGTGTCTAAGAGGGTAAAACCCTTTTGGGCGGGAGGGTGGGAAGAAAAACACTTGCTAGAAGGGGGAGGGGTGAGGCAAAAACCCCCAATATGTTATATAATGATGAAAATGCTAAAAGACATAAAATTCAACGAAAAAGGTCTTATCCCAGCCATCGCCCAGGATGCTGATACCGGCGAGGTGCTGATGCTCGCCTACATGAACGAAGAAGCGCTGCGCCGAACGCTGGAGAGCGGGGAAACTTGGTTCTACAGCCGCAGCCGGCAGGAGCTGTGGCACAAGGGGGAGACCTCGGGCAGCATCATCAAGGTCAAATCAATATGGAAGGACTGCGATAGCGACACCATCCTAGTTAAAGGCAAAGCCAGTGGTCCGGTGTGCCACACCGGCAACAAGACCTGCTTCTTTCAAGAGATGACCAAAGAGGACATAGAGAGCTAAGCCGCCTCCTCAGCCTGGTCAAGCTCCACCACCCTCCTTAAAGCCGACAGGGCAACCTCAAGCTGGGCATCATCTGGTTCCCTCGTCGTCAGCGACTGCAACCACAGCCCCGGGGCGAGAACCGCCCTGACCACAGCATTATCAGTATGCCTGTTGCCAAAATAGATGACCTCATAGCTGAGGGCGGCAATAATGGGGGCGAGCAGGATTCGCGATAGGACCATCAGCCAAAGCGATGGCAGACCGACAAGGGCAAAAACGATGATGGCGATAATCAAGACGGCAAAGAGAAAGCTGGTGCCACAGCGCACATGTGCCGTATCGTATTTTCTGACCTCTTCCACCTCCAGCGGCACACCGGCTTCGTAGGCATGCACCGCCTTGTGCTCGGCACCGTGGTAGGCGAATACCCGCTTGATGTCAGGCAAGAGGGTGATCAGCTTAAGGTAAGCGATGAAGATAGCCACCCGGATAACGCCCTCTATCAGGCTAAATACCAGAGCAGAAGTGATATAGGGGTCAAGCAACTTGGTAAGGAAAAGGGGTATCATAAAGAAGAGGAGCACCCCCGAACCCAGTGAAACAGCCACCATAAGCCAGAGCAGCCAGCCGGAAATCTCCGTCCCTTCATCCTCCAGGGAGACGTTAGCCGAGTAGAACAGGCTCTTGATGCCCAGAACCAGGACCTCAAGCAAAACAATGACGCCCCGCAGCAGGGGGGTTCGCCTCACCCAGCCGGAATAGATACCGCTCAGGGGCTGGGTATCTATCGCCACCCCACCGCCGGGGCGGCGCACGGCGGTAACCATCGCCTTTCGCCCCCGCATCATCACCCCCTCAATAACCGCCTGCCCGCCGTAATAAAATCTCTCGCTCATAATAAAAAGGAGCGGTAGTTGCCCGCTCCTGCCTTCCCCATCCTGTTTATCTAACCTTCCACCTTGTAGCGCCGCTTAAAGCGCTCCACCCGCCCCATGGTGTCCACCACCCTCTGCTCGCCGGTGAAAAAGGGATGGCACTTGCTGCAAAGCTCAACCTTCATCATCTTCTTGGTCGAGCCCACGGTAAAGGTATTGCCACAGGCACAGACTACCTTGGCATCGTTATAGTACTCAGGATGAATCTTGGGTTTCATACTATTTAGCTAGCGTAAACGCTAACCTTCCTCCTGTTGTTGGTAGTAGGCTCGAACTTAACCACGCCGTCAATTAAGGCGTAAATGGTGTAGTCCCTGCCCACGCCGACATTACTGCCGGGGTGGATGCGGGTGCCCCGCTGGCGAACTATAATCGTCCCCGCATTTACCTGCTGGCCGTCGTATCTCTTGACGCCAAGCCGCTTTGACTGGCTATCGCGACCGCAACGAGTGCTGCCGCCTCCCTTTTTATGCGCCACCTTCCTTCACCTCTTTTTTGCGCCGCCGGGCTTTCTTAACCGGCTTAACCTCAGCCGCCCCCGGCTCGACGATTTTATCTA
>CAZUHO010000136.1:0-2422 GCA_964620725.1 uncultured Dehalococcoidales bacterium | reverse complement strand
GCCGAGGCTGGCGAGATGGTCAGGGCCAGGCTTGGCGATGCCGGTATGATTGCCACCGACCTCCTGCCGGAACTGCCCCAGGTTATCAAGCGGATAAAGGAAAAATAGCATTGTTACTTACCATTGATATCGGGAATACTGACACCACCTTTGGCGTCTTTGACGGCGAGGAGCTTCGTGCCACCTGGCATATGGCTACTGACATCCACCGCCTAGCTGATGAGTACGCCGCTCTACTGCTCAACCTGATGCGCCAGCAGGGCATAGATACACCCGATATCAAGGCAATAGCCTTATGCAGTGTTGTCCCGCCGCTAATATCTACCTTTGACGAGCTATTTCAGCGCTACTTTCATGTCACACCGCTGGTGGTTGGGGCGGGGGTGAAGACCGGAGTACGCATCCGGATGGACAACCCGAGGGAGGTGGGTGCTGACCGCATCATAAATGCCGCTGCCGCCCACCACCTCTATGGCGGTCCGGTAATCGTCACCGACCTGGGTACAGCCACCACCTTTGACACCGTATCCAAAGAGGGCGACTATCTGGGAGGGGCTATCGCCCCGGGGATAATGAGTGCCACTGAGGCTCTATCCACCCGAACGTCAATGCTGTCAAGAGTGGAGCTGACTCATCCCAAACGGGCTATCGGTACCAATACCATTGCCGCCATGCAATCAGGAATTATCTTCGGCTATGTCGCCCTCATTGAGGGGCTGGTGACTCGCATCCAGAAGGAACTAAAGGAAAAGGCTAAGGTAATAGCTACCGGCGGTTACGCCAACCTTATCGCTAAAGAAACCAAGGTCTTTGACGAGGTAAACCCCAACCTCACCCTGATTGGCCTGAAGCTCATCTACGAGATGAACAAGGACTAGGAGGCAATATGCTGGCTGATAAGACTATAGTATTGGGTATAACCGGAAGTGTCGCCGCCTATAAGGCAGCCGATATTGCCAGCAAGCTAACTCAAGCTGGGGCCAGGGTTGAGGTGGTTATGACCGAAGCGGCGACCAGGTTTATCACCCCCCTCACCCTACGCAGCATCACCCGTGGCACGGTGGTAAGCGACATGTTTGACCCCACCTCCCAGCACGCCGTTGAGCATGTCGCCCTCGGGGAAGCGGCGGACGTGGTGGTTATTGCCCCGGCTACCGCCTCCACCATCGCCAACCTGGCGGTGGGCATCGCCGACGATATGGTCAGCCTGACCGTGCTGGCGACCAAAGCCCCCGTTATTGTGGCGCCAGCAATGGACGCCAATATGTTTGACAATCCCGTCACCCAGGAGAACATAGCTAAGCTCAAAGCCCGGGGCTTCATTATTGTTGACCCGGAACACGGGCACCTGGCTTCGGGTAAGATAGGCTGGGGGCGCCTGGCTGATACTGACAAGATTATCGCCGCCGTCACCCAGGTAGTGGGCAGGAGCCGCGACCTGAAGGGTAAAAGAGTGGTGGTTACCGCCGGCGGCACGCAGGAGCCGATTGACCCCGCCCGCCATATCGGCAATCCCTCTTCGGGCAAGATGGGCTACGCCATTGCTTCCGCCGCCAGGGATAGAGGGGCTAAAGTTACTCTGATAACCGCCCCCACCTCCCTCCCCGACCCGGCAGGCATTGAGACCATCCACGTCAGAACCACCGCCGAGATGAAAACAGCGGTAACCAAGGCAGCTGCCAGGGCTGACGCCCTGATTATGGCGGCGGCTGTCGCCGACTACCAGCCCAAGACCGCAGCCAGGACCAAGATCAAGAAAGAGACGTCAAGCTTAACTCTGGAGCTGGTTAAGACGCCGGATATTATCACCGAGGTCAAGGGCAAGTTTCTCCGGGTCGGCTTTGCCGCCGAGAGTGATAACATAGCCGCCAACGCCAGGAAGAAACTTGAGAAGAAGAACCTTGACCTGATTGTGGCCAACGATATTACCGACAAAAAAAGCGGCTTCGGCGTTGATACCAACAAGGTAACCCTGATAGATAAAAAGGGCAAGGCAGAAAAACTTCCCCTGATGAGCAAAAGGGAAGTAGCCGATAAGATACTGGACAGGGTGGTGGGGTTGCTCAAGCGGTAGCCACTAGATTGAAAAAGATATCCCCTTAGTGACAGAGTTGATGGAAATGCATAGCGACATGCCCAAAGCCTACGAGCCACAGAAAGTAGAGCAGAATTGGTATAAGCTCTGGCTGGAGAAAGGCTATTTTACCCCGAAGATAGACCCAGAAAAGAAGCCCTTCGTTATTATCATGCCACCACCCAATGTCACCGGCGAGCTCCACATCGGGCATGCCCTGACCGCCACCCTGGAGGATATCATGGTTCGCTGGCACCGGATGAGGGGCGAGCCAACACTCTGGCTCCCTGGCATTGACCATGCCGGCATCGCCGCCCAGGTGGTAGTGGAGCAAAAACTGGCGGAACA
>CAZUHO010000135.1:0-2429 GCA_964620725.1 uncultured Dehalococcoidales bacterium | reverse complement strand
GGTGTCCTAAACCCCTAGACGAATGCGCCACCCAAAAGCTGGGCCCAAAAGCTGGGGAAGAAGGATTCGAACCTTCCCTTACGGATCCAGAGTCCGCCGTCCTACCACTAGACGATTCCCCAGCGCACCAAAATTGTAGCATACAGCCTCACCTATGGCAATAAGACAAACAATTTGACATAGCTGGCTTGCCCCTTTATGCTAAAATTAAGAAGGGAAGACATGGCTAACTTAGGCAAGCTGCAAAAAACCATGGGCGTCAAGTTTAAAGACCGCTCTCTATTGGAGCAAGCCCTGGTTCACAGCTCCTATATCAATGAGAACCCCACTTTCGCCCTGGATTCCAACGAAAGGCTTGAGTTTCTGGGCGATGCTGTCCTGGGCTTTATCATCGCCGAAGAGCTATATCAGCGCTTTCCCCACTTCGATGAAGGGGAGATGACCAGACTCCGCTCCTCCGTGGTGCGCCGGGACGCTCTAGCCCGCACGGCAAAGGCTATCAAGCTAGGCGATTACCTCTATCTGGGAAGGGGGGAGGAGGCAAGCGGGGGACGGCGTAAGCCGGCTAACCTGGCCAGCGCCCTAGAAGCGATAATCGCCGCTATCTTTCTTGACCGGGGTTTGAAGGTAGCCAGAAAATTTATCCTGAGAGCGACCAGACAAGGACTAAATAAAGGGGCAGATGCCGATTATAAATCGCGGCTACAGGAGCTCCTGCAGGCAAGGCAGCAGTCCAAACCTAACTACAAGGTAACAGCGGTAGCGGGACCAGCCCATAACCGAACCTTCACCGTTCAGGTAAGGGTAGGCAATAAAGTAATGGGCAGGGGGTCAGGCAAAAGTAAAAAGGCGGCAGAGACCGAAGCCGCCCGCTCCGCCCTAGCCAAACTTCCAGCCAACTTTACACCGTAATTACTCTCTGCTAAACTTTAATTAACCATGCCCAAGTAGAGGTGCGACCATGGGAAGACGAGATTACAGGCGGCGAGAAAAGAAGAAGTCCAAGAAAGACACCAAGAAAATAACCACCACCATCCTTCCCCCTCCGGCAGAGGTAGAAGTAATCAAAAAGGTAAGGAAGGAAGAGGAAGAGGAGGAGCCAGGGATATAGCTGCCTATCAAAAGCTCCACGAGAGTGGGGAGTTAAAAACCCGGGCGGAGCAAGCCAGGGCAATACTGGAGGAGTGCCGGCTCTGCCCCCGCCGGTGCCAGGTCAACCGCCGAGCGGGGAAAAGTGGGGAGTGCCAGGTTACCACCGAGGTCATGGTCTCAAGCTACGGTCCCCACTTCGGCGAGGAAGCGCCCCTGGTGGGCACAAACGGCTCAGGGACAATCTTCTTCACCTACTGCAACCTGCACTGCCTTTTCTGCCAGAACTACACCATAAGCCAGCTCGGCGAGGGAAGCCCGGTAAACAGCGAACAGCTAGCCGGCATGATGCTCTCCCTCCAATCTAAAGGCTGCCACAACATAAACCTGGTCAGCCCCACCCATGTCGTGCCCTATATCCTGGAAGCCCTGGAGCTGGCAGCAAGCAACGGGCTCTACCTGCCCCTTGTTTATAACACCGGCGGCTATGACGCCCTAGAAACCCTAAAGCTGCTGGACGGCGTTGTTGACATCTATATGCCGGATATGAAGTATTCTGACGAAAAAATAGCCGAGGAGCTATCGGGGATAAAGAACTACCCCGAAATAAACAGGGCGGCGGTCAAGGAGATGCACCGCCAGGTTGGTGACCTCCAACTGGATAAGCAGGGCGTAGCCCGGCGCGGTCTCCTGGTGCGCCACCTGGTGCTACCCGAGGGGCTGGCCGGGACTGAGGAGGTGGTAAAATTCCTCGCCCGGGAAATCTCCACCGATACCTACCTGAACATTATGGCCCAGTACCACCCCTGCCATAAAGCCTTTGACATGCCCAGGCTCGCCCAGCCCTTGCCCAAGGATGAGTTCAACGAAGCTATTAGCCTGGCTCACGAGCAAGGTCTATATAGACTGGATAAAGAAGAATTTCCGCTGAGGTTCATCCTGAGATAAGGCGATGGAAGGTAAAGAGCTAGCTTCGCTCAAGGCTATAGTCCACGGCTACGTTCAGGGCGTCTTCTTCCGCGCCTTCGTCTCCCAGAGAGCCAGCGAGCTGGGCTTGAGCGGCTATGCGCGCAATCTGCCCACGGGTGCCGTAGAGGTTGTGGCGGAGGGAGAAAGGAAACAGCTGGAAAGGCTAATCAGCCATCTAAAGGCGGGACCGCCATCAGCCAGGGTGGAAAGGGTAGTTACCAACTGGTCAGAATATACCGGAAAGTACGCCGACTTCGGCGTAAGGTATTAGCCCTCCAGCCCGACCCTAGCCCCCTTGATTAAATCAAGGTAGTCCGTCTTAAGCTCCAGCATCTCCGAAGCCTCCCCATCTACCTCGTAGGGCTCGCCGA
>CAZUHO010000134.1:0-2439 GCA_964620725.1 uncultured Dehalococcoidales bacterium | reverse complement strand
TCGGCGACCACCGTGCCGTCCCTGAGCGACATCTCGGCTTTAGCCTCAACCAGCTTTCTCGTCTTCTTAGTCAGGGAGGCGGTGATAGTGAGGGGTTCATCTATCTGGAGCGGGCGCCTGAACCTGGTCTGCATGGTGGCGGTTAAACTGCTCGCCCCGCTAAAGAGGGCGGCGTAGCTCATCGCCTCATCAAGGAGGCAGCTTATAATCCCGCCGTGAACCACCCCCACCCACCCCTGATGGAGCTTGTTGGGGGTAAACTCTGCCCTGGCTACCCTGCCGTCCCAGCCAAACTTCAACTTCAAGCCGATGGGGTTTTTCTGCCCGCAGGCAAAACACATCTCCAGTTCCTTGTTCATATTAACTGATGGCTGAGGCCAGTTTGCCATTTTCGTCTCCTTTATCGGTGCTTGGCTTGGGTGATTGCCGGTCGCCTGAGGTAGAGTGGCTGCAGGGTGGCGGCATTATCATAATCACCGGCATCAAGCCGCCGCTTCCCCAGCTCAGCCAGCAATCTAGCACGGTGGGGTTCGGTGGCGGCTATCACCGCCTTTTCTTTGAGCCGCTTCTTCAGCTCGCCGGCAATTTGTGATACGAATTCGCCGCAGAATATGGTCTTGCTGGTTATCCCCGAACAAAGGGCGTCAAGGGTGGTTATATGCTCGGCGACAAGCTGAGACCACTTACTATCTTTTTTCTGGTAGATGGCGGCGGCAATCTCCCCCCTCCCAGCATTGAATATGGGGCAGACGGGCAAACCGCTATCGGCATGCTCGTAGGCTACCACCTCCAGGCTGCTGATACCGATAATTGGAATCCCCAGGCTGAAGGCCAGCCCCTTGGCGGTGCTGATGCCAACGCGCAATCCGTTGAAACTCCCCGGTCCTCTAGCCACAATAACAGCACTGATAGACTTAATATCTGCTTTAGCCTCACCCAGCAGGCGAGCCAGATGGGGCAACAGCTCAACGGTATGGTTCTGCTCGCAGCGCCAGTTTGCCTCAGCCAGCGCCTCGCCGTCCTGGACCAGAGCCAGGCTGGCGTTATCGGTTGAAGCATCTATAGCCAATATCATTGTTTTAGCTTTGCTACTATTTCTTTATAGCGCTTACCGCCAGGCTTGAATTTAAGGCTGCGCTCACTATCAGAGAGATAGCCCATTTCAATTAGTAGGTGCTCCTCCGGCAGCAGGCTTAACCCCTTCTCCGCCCACTCCAGGACGCAGACGCCCTTACCGTAGAGATAATCGTCCAGGCCGAGCTCGGCAATCTCCTCCAGATGGTCAAGGCGGTAGAAATCTATATGATATAGCGGCAAGCGGCCGTGAAGCTCCCTGATAACCACAAAGGAGGGGCTGGCGGCATACTCCTTAATACCCAGCCCCCAGGCAATACCCTGGGTGAGGCAGGTCTTCCCTGCCCCCAAGCCCCCCACCAGCAGAACAATATCTCCGGGGAGGGCGAGCTCCCCGAGCTGGGCGCCGATTTTCTGGGTCTCTTCGGGGCTACGAGTGATTATCTCAAGGTAGCTCATCTCATAATAAAGTGCTCCCACCCTCTCCTGACAAGGTTAACCGGCTTTCCCTGGCTATCAACGAGGGTTACTCCCTTGTCACCAGCGATAATATCACCGATTACCGTTATCGGGCAGGAGGCTTTTCTTTTCACCCTCTCTATGACCCCAGCCCTTGCCGTGAACAGAAGCTCATAGTCCTCCCCCCCACCCAGTGCCATCTCAAGGGCTCTTTCACCAAAGGCGGCTTTTACCTTGGGCTCAACTGGCACCCGCTCAACCTCTATCCTAGCACCGACCTGACTCGCCTTGCGTATCTTGTTCAGGTCTGAAACCAGTCCATCGCTTAAATCGATGGCCGTCTTTACTCCCTCCTCCACCAGCAACTGCCCCTCGGCGATTCGGGGAAGGGGATGAAGAAAGGCGTTCTTAAAAAGGGCGGCGGCTTGGGGTTCAAATTTAAGCCCCTTGGTCAGCATCTCCAGCCCGGCGGCAGCTGCCCCCAGCTCGCCGGTAACCGCCACTAATTCTCCTGTCTTGGCGGTGGAACGGGTTAATATCTGTTTTTTCTGGCTGCTGCCGAAAACAACAATGGTAATAGCTACTAATGGAGCTCGGCTAATATCGCCGCCGATTATGGTAACACCAAATTGCTTAGCCAGCTCAAGCATTCCAGTATAGAGGGAGGTAACATCGCCAACCTCGGTATCATCGGGCAGGGCTAATGACACCAGGGCGTATCGGGGCAAGCCGCCCATAGCGGCAATATCGCTGAGGTTGACCGCCAGCGCCTTCCAGCCCAGCTCCTTCCAGGAAGCTAAACCTGAGGGAAAGTGGACATCCTGAATGAAGGAGTCCACGGTAGCCAGCTGTACTGACTCGTCACCCTGCCAGGCGGCGGCATCATCGCCAATGCCGATTAAGAGG
>CAZUHO010000133.1:0-2492 GCA_964620725.1 uncultured Dehalococcoidales bacterium | reverse complement strand
GCCCCTATCGTCGGCTTGAGTGGATTTTTGGCGCTGGCTTTTGATTCCATGAAAGAAACCGTGGAAGCCATAGAAGCTGCCGGGCTGAGAGATAAGGTAAAGGTCATGATTGGTGGTGGTCAGATGAGTGATGAGATAAAGAAATACACCGGCGCTGATGCCTACGGCAAGGACGCCATGGCCGGAGTTAGCCTAGCCAAGAAATGGATCGGTGCCGGCTAAAAATCCTCAGATAATTTACAGGAGGCAATAAAAATGGAAAAACAACGGGAAGAGATGTCCTCGGATGAAAAGCAGGAGGCGCTGTTTGCCAGGTGGATTTCGCCGAAAGACCCCGAGGGGAAGGACCTGAAATTCCAGAGCCCCCAAGCCGAGAAAGCTTATAAGGAGAGAGCAACCAGAATAAAAGACGCCATCCAAATGAAGAAATTGCCGGACAGGGTGCCATTTTTTGTCGCTCCTAGTTTCTTCCCCGCTTATTATGCTGGAATAACCCCACAAGAAGCAATGTATGACTACGACAAGTGCTGCATGGCATTCAAAAAATTTGTCATGGACTTTGAGCCGGACGGGAACCTTGGCGCGTATGTACCCGGGCCGGGGAAGTTCTTTGAAGCCCTTGACTACAAGCTGTATTCCTGGCCTGGACACGGGGTTGCGCCTGAGCAGTCGTACCAGTGTAACGAAGGGGAATACATGAAGGCGGATGAATACGACGCCTTAATTGACGACCCGTCAAATTTTTTCAGCAATACCTATCTGCCGCGCGTATTCGGCGCCTTAGAGGGTTTTAAGATGCTCCCCGCCCTCACCGGCATACTCGAAATGTACGGGGTCGCCGTCAACTTCATACCCTTTGGTCTACCCCCTGTTCAGGAGACCTACAAGAAACTCTTCGAGGCCGGCGCTGAATCCTTGAAATGGATAGGAGCCATGGGTGCCTGGAATGCTGAAATAACCGCAGCCGGATTCCCGATAATAGCCGCCGGATTTACCAAGGCACCCTTTGATGTAATTGGCGACACCCTCAGGGGAACCAGAGGTATAATGCTGGATATGTACCGCCAGCCGGACAAGCTCCACGAAGCCATGGACAGGCTGACCCCGTTAATGATTAAGATGGGGGTAGGCACAGCCCAGATGGCCGGACACCCGTTAGTGTTCATGCCCCTGCACAAGGGTGCCGATGGCTTCCTCTCTGATGAGCAGTTCAAGAAGTTCTACTGGCCCACCTTCAGAAAGGTCATGATGGGCTTGATTGCTGAGGGGGTCGTACCAATGCCAGCGGCTGAGGGGCGTTGGACCACGCGTCTGGAGGTTGTCCAGGACTTACCCAAGGGTAAGACTCTGTGGATGATTGACCAGAGCGATATGGTTAAAGCCAAGAAAACACTGGGCAAGGTTGCCTGCCTGTTCGGCAACGTGCCCTCCGACCTGTTGGTCGTCGGCACACCCCAGCAGGTGAAAGACTATGTCAAGAAACTTATTGACACCTGTGCTGCTGGCGGCGGTTATATCGTGAGCAATGGGGCGTTCTTTGACCAGGCAAAGGCAGAAAACGTCCACGCCATGGTTGACACTACCAAGGAATACGGCGTCTACAAATAGGCACCCTAGCGGGGAGAAGATATGCCTGTAATCCGTGATATCCCCCTGAGCCTGAAGACCAGGGAGGTGCTACGGCGGCAGGGATTGGGGGGAGGGGCTAAAGTCAGGCCTGAGATAAAGGATTTAATCCTTGAGTTGCTGGCCAGTGTCAAGGAGACTCGCCTGCTGGAGCCAGCGGTGGCTTACGAACACTATGCAGTAAGCGGTATGAACGGCAGCCAGATGTCGCTGGAGGGTGATAAAGCGATACACGGTCCTTTACTACCGGCAATCTTCCCTGAGGCGAAGGAGCTTGCCGCCGTGGTCGGCACAATCGGCCCCAAGCTGGAAAAACAGGCAACCGACTACTTTAAACAAGGCGAGCCTATGCGAGGGACGCTTCTGGACGGTATCGGGAGCGCCGCCGTGGACACGCTGGTTCCGGAAGTCCTTAAGATTATCGCCGGTGAGGTCTCATCGCGGGGCTATGAGATAAGCAGCCCGGTTAACCCGGGTATGCCCGGTTTCCCTATGACCGAGCAGTGGAATTTAGTGGAACTGGTCAACGCAGATGAAATCGGCGTGAGCCTGACCCCTTCCGGAATACTGGTCCCCCGAAAATCAACCTCCATGGTCATAGGCATCGGCCCCAAAATGACAAGATGGACACAGGCTGAAGTCTGCGCCCGCTGCAGCCTCAGGGAAACCTGCCACTATAGAGTACAGGCGCAATAGGAAGATAATGACTGATTTTACCATCGATTTTGAGCCGGTAGGGCTAAGAAGGAAGTGCCAAAAGAACGAGTCGCTTCTAGCCTGTGCCCACCGACTCGGTGTCGGTATCAGTAGCATATGCGGCGGCAAGGGGACGTGTCATTCGTGCCGGGTGCAGGTTATAAGTGGGA
>CAZUHO010000132.1:0-2503 GCA_964620725.1 uncultured Dehalococcoidales bacterium | reverse complement strand
GCGAGTATGAAAGGGTGTAGTTATGAGTTCCCAACCTAAACTCACGCTCCTTTTCACCAGCGACGAGATCGCCGCCACCGTCAAGAAGCTGGCGACTGAAATCAGGCAGGACTACCGGGACAAGCACCCTATCCTCATCGGCGTCCTCAAGGGCTCATTCATATTCATGGCTGACCTTATCCGCCTCCTCGACTTCCCCCTCGAGGTGGAGTTCGTCCGCCTCTCAAGCTACGGCGGGGGTAAGAGTCCGGGAAAAATCAAGCTGGTGCAGGATGCCCAGTCTAACATTAAAGACAGGCATGTGCTGGTCATTGAGGACATCATCGATACCGGCTTCACCACCGCCTTTGTCTTAGAGCATCTGGGCAAGAAAAAGCCGGCCTCGTTAAAGCTCTGCACCCTGACCGATAAGCCATCCCGGCGCAAGGTTACGGTTAATATTGATTACCTGGGTTTAACCGTCCCCAACAAGTTTATCGTCGGCTATGGCATAGACTGGAACGAGAGGTTTCGTTATCTCCCCGGCATATATACCATGGAGGAAGAGGGCTGATGACAAAGAAGCTTGCCGAGCTAATCTCGGTGGCTAAGGGAGAGACTCCCGCTGACCTGATTCTGGCTAACGCCAAGGTAATTAATGTCTTTAACGGTGAGATTGAAACAGGCAACGTGGCTATCTATAGAGACAGGATAGCCGGGGTGGGGGACTACCGCCAGGCAAAAAAGACACTGGATTTAAGCGGCAAGTATATTGCCCCCGGTCTTATCAACGGTCATATTCACCCCGAGAGCTCAATGCTTGGTATCGGGCAATACGCCAGGGCGGTGGTGCCTCACGGCACGACGGCTCTGGTTACCGACCTCCACGAGATAGCCAACGTCTGCGGTCTTGAGGGCATAAAATACGTGCTGGACTACGCCCACCATCTCCCCTTTGACCTGTTCCTGATGGCACCTTCCTGCGTGCCGGCAACCCACCTTGAAACCTCGGGAGCCAGCCTTGACGCCAAAGAAATCCGCCAGCTTCTAAAACGAGAGGAGGTCATCGGGCTGGGGGAGGTGATGAACTTCCCCGGGGTGCTCGGCAATGACAAGGCAGTGCTTGAAAAAATCAGCCTGGCTGAGGGCAAGATTATCGATGGTCATGCCCCCGGCGTCAGCGGCAAAGACCTTACGGGCTATATTGCCGCCGGCATCTATTCTGACCACGAGTCTGTTTCTCTGGACGAAGCCAGGGAGAAACTGAGGCAGGGCATGTGGGTAATGCTCAGGGAAGGCTCTGCCGAGAAAAACCTGGAAGCCCTGCTGCCCCTGGTCACCGATAAGACCTATGGTCGCTGCTTATTTGTCGTTGATGACCGCAGCTGCCTTGACCTGCTGAAGGACGGCGATATTGACGCCGTGGTGAGAAAGGCGATTAGTCTCGGGCTTGAGCCGGTGCGGGCAATTCAGCTTGCCACCATTAACACGGCGCAGTACTTCCGGCGGGATGGGCTAGGGGCGGTAGCCCCCGGCTACATGGCTAACCTGATTGTCCTAAATGACTTGCGCCGGTTGCAGATTGAGACGGTCTTCTACCGGGGTGAAATCGTGGCTCAAGAGGGCAAGCCCCTATTCCCCCTACCCAAAGCCACCACAGGGCTGACCAATACGGTAAATATCAAGCCCTTTAATATCGAGAGGCTAAGGCTATCGGCTTCAGGGGAGGTCATGCCGGTTATTGAGATTGTCCCCGGTCAGATAATCACCCATAAGAGAATGGAGAAAATCAGGGCAACCCCTGACATGAGCCGGGATATTCTAAAGCTGGTGGTGGTGGAGAGGCACAAGGCTACGGGCAATATCGGGGTGGGGCTGGTCAGCGGCTTTGGCTTAAAGAAGGGGGCGCTGGCTTCGTCTATCGCCCACGATTCTCATAATATTATCGCCGTCGGCACCAGCGACGAGGATATATTCACCGCCATCAAGGAGATTGAGCGGCTACAGGGTGGTCTGGTGGCAGCTGCCGGGGGCAAGGTGCTAGCCAGCCTGGCTTTACCCATTGCCGGAATCTTATCTGACGAGCCCCTAGAGGTGGTGGTGAGCAAACTGGAGGGGCTGGAGAAGATAGCCACCGAGCTGGGCACGAAGCTAATTTCACCATTCGCCACCCTATCCTTTCTGGCTCTGCCGGTAATCCCCGAAATCAGGCTCACTGACCGGGGAGTGGTAGAATTATAGCATTGTAATAGCAAACAATCGGTGATACAATCCAAGCATATAAAGAACACCTAAGGAGGTGCAAAATGGGTTGGGTCAACTGGTTAGTCTACATCGCGTCTTTCTTTATCCCTGTATTCGGCTTCATTACCTTCTGGGTCTTCAGCGCAAAGGGGGGTAAGGGGGACAAGGAAATTGCCAAGTGGGCCATGGTTGCCGGCTTCTTCGGTGTCGTTCTTTATGTTCTTCTGGCTACTCTGGGCGTAACCGTGTTCGGCTTCCTATGGCAGTTCATGGGCTAGGT
>CAZUHO010000131.1:0-2547 GCA_964620725.1 uncultured Dehalococcoidales bacterium | reverse complement strand
TATTTTTGTGTTATTAATGCTTACCGCCTACTTTATCCGACACTCCAAATACGGCTTAGCCCTGCAGAGTATTGGAGAGAATGAAGAAGCTGCGGCTCATACCGGCATTAACATCACTGCTTTAAAAATCGTCACCTTTGCCATCAGCGCTTTTTTCATGGGGGCAGCTGGGGCAATCATGGCGACGAGGTGGACATATATTGACCCAAAGATTGCTTTTAATCCGCTCCTTTCTTTCATGCCGGTTTTGATGGCTATCTTTGGCGGTATGGGACAGCTTTATGGTCCGGTAATAGGCGCCGCTTTTTTTACCCTCTTGAAGGAGTACCTAACAACAACGCTTGCGAAGTACGGGCTTGGAGAGCTCTATATGCTCATTTTCGGCCTCGTATTAGTGGCTGCTCTCTTATACCTGCCTGATGGACTGGTAGGATTAATACAAAGGTTGCGGAGACGATATTTGGGAGGTCAACGTGTGAGTACTTGAGTAAGTAAAGGATTAAGGAGGATAAAGAGATGCCCTGGACGTGGAATTTATATACGAGGGAGTTCATGCCGCAGCGGGACCTGAAGAAATACCCGATGTGGTTCTTGAACTTTTCCCACAGCTACCCGGCATGGACTCCGCTTTTCGGCTGGCACTGGAATTACCCCTTAGCTCATGGCCTCATATATGCTGCCGGCGAGACTTGGGTGCCTACCATCAGGGGGAGTGAGGTTCGCAATATAGACGGTTGCGCCTTAGCTGGCGCCCTCAGGATCAGTGACGAGGCTGAGATTGAAGAAAGGGAAAAGAACTTCAAAAAATACATACTCCAAACGTATGCCCCTAATTGGGATAAGCTTTATACCGGTTTTGAGAACGAACTAAAAGGGCTGTCCAAAAAATTCAGGACCTTTGATTACGAAAAGGCAACCCAGTACGAGTTGTACAAGATATTCAGGGAGGCTATACAATATCTCTACCGGTCTTGGGAAACTCATTTTTATATGATGTTGCCCATGTATACCGCCTACTGGTATTGCACCGAGATTGCTGCGGAGTACGGCGGGGTAAAGGAGTTTTCTCCCACCTGGCATAAGATAATACGCGGCTATGATAATGACCTTTTTGTGCAGGATAAGTTGCTGTGGGGGCTACGCGCTCGTGCCCTTGAGCTTAAGATTGCTGATATCTTTAAGAACAATCCCGCCCCTGAGGTCATCCCAGCCCTGAAAAAGACCCCGGCAGGTAAGCAGTGGTTGGAGAAGGACCTTCATGATTTTATGCTGGTTAAAGGCTATGGTTGGCGCTCGCCACGGATGATGGAATTCATTGTGCCTTCATGGTGGGAAGACCCGACGCTGGCTATTGCTCACATTCAGCAATACCTTGCGCTATCCGGCAACCCCAAGGAGCCCTTCCCCCTTGATAATATAAGACCCAGATTGGTCAAGGAGCGGGAGGAGCTGACCGCTGAACTCATCAACAAGGTGAAGGCGGCCAAATATCCTGATATGGACTGGTTCCTGGCGCTGCTTAGCGTGAGCCAGAGGACAAGCTCTTACAGCGAGAGCCATGACGTGGAATGGGAACAGGGGTGCCTTACTACCTTCCGTTACCTTGTGAGGAAGATTGGCGAGAGACTGGTGAAGTTTGGCACTATTGAAAATCCCGACGACATGTTCCTCTTCATCCCTGATGAGCTGGAGCTATTCATCGCCTATCCTGACTCATATGAGGTCAAGGACCTTGTTGAGGAACGCAAGAAAGTGTGGACGGCACAGAAGGAATATCGGACGCGTTCGCCTATTATTTCTAGGGGACCGTTAACGCCGGAGGATATAAATAAGCATCATTTGACTGTTCACGACGCCATAGTTTCCAAGATTGTTGTTGGTGAGTACGCTCCACCAAGGCCTGAAACCGGCGCCATCTGTTTTGGTAACTGCGGCAGTCCGGCTGGTGTTGCTGAAGGTAGGGCACACCTTCTAATAACTGGCGAAGATATTTTTACGGTGCAACCAGGCGATATCCTGATTTGCCCGGCGATGGCTTCGGGATGGACTCCGATACTTCCGCTGGTTAAAGGGATAGTCACTAACGGTGGCGGCTCTCTCAGCCATGCTTGTATTCACTGCCGGGAGTATGATATCCCCTTAGTATCAAATACGGGTAATGGCACAATGATTATCAAGGAAGGCGACAAAATTCGGATTGATGCTACTGAGGGGCTGGTCTTCCGAGTATAATAGCACCTTATTTGCTGACTACCATTAAGCCGCTGTGTTACCACTTTAAGGGAAGATTGAAAGGACGTTAGTTGATTGCCATGGCAGAAGAGACCTGGCAAAACTATAAAGAGAAGAAATATTCCAGGCCAACACCATTAGAAGGTATCAGGGTACTTGAGGTGTGCACCCTTTTGCTTGGGCCGGCGGGACCAGGTTTCGCCGCCGAGATGGGTGCTGAGGTCATCAAGTGTGAAATCCCGCCCATGGGGGATACCTGCCGCGACCTGACCCCCTTCGGCTATCTGTTCAGGGAGCAAGGGCCGGCTTTCGCTC
>CAZUHO010000130.1:0-2550 GCA_964620725.1 uncultured Dehalococcoidales bacterium | reverse complement strand
ATTAGCGGTCAGACGCTGATAATTGATGGCGGACGGCGGGTGCACTAGAAGGAGTGTTAAATGGGAATATTGAAAGATAAGGTAGCCATAGTAACCGGTGGCGGTAGGGGGTTGGGCAAAGCCTATTGCCTGAGGATGGCTGAGGAAGGAGCCAAGGTAGTGGTGGCTGATATCCTTGAGCGGGAGGCGGAGGAAACAGTCAGCGAAATCAAGGCGAAGGGTGGCATGGCTATAGCCGTAAAAGCCGATGTCACCTCCGAGGAAGAGACCAAGCGCATGGCCGAGGAGACAATTAAGAAGTTCGGCCGTATCGACATTCTGGTCAACAATGCCGGCTTCTACCACGGGATGTCCAGGAAGCCCTTTTATGAAATATCCTCTGAAGAGTGGGACAAGATGATGGCCGTGAGCGCCAAGGGGACCTGGATATGCTCTAAAGCAGTGTTTCCCCAGATGAAGGAGCAGGGGAAGGGCAAGATTATCAATGTATCTTCCGAGGCGGTTTTCGCCCCCACCAAGGGCCTCATTCACTATACGGCGGCTAAAGCGGCCGTCATCGGCATCACCCGTGTCCTTGCCGGAGAGCTGGGGCAGTACGGCATCTGTGTTAATGTGATAGCTCCCGGTGTTATCGATACCCCGGCAACCAGAAGCTACGTCAATATGGAAAAGATGGATGCAAGTTCTGTCCCCATGAAGCGTTTCGGCAAACCGGAGGACATAGTCGGCGCTGTTATCTTCTTTGCCAGCGATGACAGCGACTTCGTTAGCGGTCAATCACTGCTCATTGATGGCGCCCGGCGGGTGAACTAGAGAGGGTAAGCAATTTACTCCAACCAGAGGTACTGTGCTATAATAAGGTCGGCAAAGTAGGATATAAAATATTAAGGAGGAAAACGACATGCCCTGGATGTGGAACATGCATACCAGAGAGTTCTGGCCGCAGCGTGACCTGAAGAAATACCCGCTGTGGTTCGTGAACCTTGGCCACAGCTACCCGGCGTGGACTCCGCTATTTAACTGGATGTGGTGCTACCCCTTAGCCCACGGCCTCACCTACGGTATTAACGAGACCTGGATACCCACCATCAGGGGTAGCGAGACTCGCAATATAGACGGCTGCGCCCTGGCCAGCTCCCTCAGGATTAGCGACGAGGCTGAGATTAAGCAGAGGCAGAAGAACTTCAAAAAGTTCATAATGGAAACCTATGCCCCCAAGGGGGAAAAGATATATACCGATATGGAGAACGAGCTCATAGGGCTGTGCCAGAAATTCCGGACCTTTGATTACGAAAAAGCTAGCCAGTACGAATTATACAAGCTCTTCCGGGAAGGGGTGCAGATGCTCTACCGGGAGTGGGAGACCCATTTCTATCTGATATACCCTGTTTATGAAGCTTACTGGAATTGTGTTGAGATTGCCGCGGAATACGGCGGGATAAAGGAGTTTTCCCCCACCTGGCACAAAATAATACGCGGCTACGATAACGACCTTTTTGTGCAGGACAAAGCGCTCTGGGAACTGCGCAGCCGCGCCATAGAGCTTAAGATTGACGATGTCTTCACCAAGAACACCGCCGACAAGGTCATCCCCGCCCTGAAAAAGATGCCGGCGGGCAAGCAGTGGTTAGAAAAGGACCTCCACGATTTTATGATCGTTAAAGGCTATGGCTGGCGCTCGCCGCGAATGATGGAGTTCATCGTGCCCTCCTGGTGGGAAGACCCAACGCCGGCTATTGCCCACATTCAGCAGTATCTGGCGATGTCGAAGGACGCTAATGCTCCCTTCCCCCTTGATAATATAAGACCTGGATTGGTCAAGGAGCGGGAGGAGCTAACCCGTGAGCTTATTGACAAGGTGAAGGCGGCTAAATACCCCGACATGGACTGGTTCCTGGCCACCCTAAAAGTGAGCCAGAGGTCAAGCTCTTTCAGTGAGAGCCATGATGTCGCCTGGGAGCAGGGATGCCATACCACCTTCCGCTACCTGGTGAGGAAGATTGGCGAGAGACTGGTAAAGTTCGGCACAATTGAACAACCTGATGACATGTTCTTATTCATCCCTGACGAGCTGGAGCTATTCATTGCCTATCCCGAATCATACGAAGTCAAGGATATTGTCGCCGACCGCAGGACAACTTGGATAGCCCAGAAGGAATTCAAGTCGCGTTCGCATATTATTACCGCCGGGCCTTTAACACCGGAGGATATAAACAAGCATATACTATCGGCTCACGATGCCATAGTGACCAAGGTTGTAGCCGGGGAAGCCCCTATCCCTAAGCCGGAGACGGGCGCCGCCCTGTTCGGCCTCTGCGGCAGCCCTGCCGGCACCGTTGAAGGTAGAGCTCACCTGGTGGTAAACAACGAGGATGTCGTGGCTACCCAGCCGGGCGATATCATTGTCTGCCCGGGGATGTCTTCGGGGTGGACGCCGGTGCTGCCGCTGGCTAAAGCCATAGTTACTAATAGCGGTGGCTCCTTAAGCCACGCCTGCATTCACTGCCGAGAATATGACATCCCGCTGGTATCTAACACCGGCAATGGCAC
>CAZUHO010000129.1:0-2556 GCA_964620725.1 uncultured Dehalococcoidales bacterium | reverse complement strand
TGGGCGTGGGGCAGGGCCGTGTTTTTCCCTGAGGCGACAATAACATCAAAGGGTAGGCTGTCACTACCTTTCTCCCTCATGAATTTCTCTATCTCCCAGGCTATTTCTTTTTCCGTCATTCCCGCTTGAATCTTATCCTGGATATGTTCCATGGCGGCATCGGTTATCTCAGCGGCTTTGGTGATGAGCTCGATTTCCCAAGGCTCTTTAATTGCCCGGAGGGATTCCACCATTCCCTCTACTGGAATAAGCTTGAGCTGTGATTTGCCTTTATTTAGTATATCACATAACTGTCGGTGTCGGGCGAAGCTGATATCTCCCGCCTCAAAGCCCAGCCTTTTTAGCTTTAGCTCAGCCGCCAGTTTGGGAAACCAGTGGCTTATATCATCGTTTGCTGAAAAGAGCTCATAGTCAGGGGCCTGGTTTTTAGCCTGCGCCGTGTAGCGGAAGTCGGTGGCTAATATTTTTTCTTGGGGCGTAATCAAAAGAAAGCCAGCCGAGCCGTCAAATCCGGAAAGATAACGCCTGTTATCCGCCTGTGAGATAAAGATGCCGTCGATCTCTTTTTCAGCTAGCGCTTGGCGCAATTTCTGTATTCTATTGCTTGTTTTCGGGCTCATCTTCTTCTTTATCTTCTTCTTGGGCCATGGGGTGGGCTGATAGATATACCTTCCTCGCCTGGCTCTTGGTGACATGGGTGTAAATCTGGGTGGAAGAAAGCTGGGCGTGCCCCAGTAGCTCCTGGACCACCCTCAGGTCGGCGCCGCCGTCAAGGAGGTGGGTGGCGAAGGTGTGGCGTAGCGTATGGGGGTGGACTCTTTTTTCTATGCCCGCTTTTTTAGCGTAGTCCTCCAGCATTTTTTGCACCCTTCGCTCCGGTATGCGCTGTCCATAGCGGTTGATAAACATGGCATTGGTTTTCTTCCTGTCTCCCAGGAGCTTGGGCCTGCCCTGCTCAAGGTAATTATGCAGTGCCTCAATGGCGGGCTTGCCCATCAGCACCATCCTCTCTTTAGAGCCCTTTCCCCAGACGCGGATTTCAGCGGTGCCAAGGTTAATTTCCCCCAGGTCTAGGTGTACCAGTTCGCTTACCCTGAGGCCGGAGGCGTAGAGCAACTCCAGTAAAGCCCGGTCACGCTGCCCGTGTGGTTTGGATAGGTCGGGGGCATTGAGCAGTCGCTCTACTTCATCCAGGGTAAGAAACGAAGGCAGGCGCTTGTCCAGCTTGGGCGAGGAAGCCTTTTCTATGGGGTTGGCTTCTAATATTCCTTCCCGCACCATATAGCGGTAGAAGGAGCGGATGGCGGAGAGCTTGCGGGCGATGCTTGCCTTGACAATCCCCTGCTCCACGAGATAAGCCATGTAGTCGCGGAGGACGGTTCTATCCACCCTGTCCGGAGAATCAATGCCCTTCTCTTTAAGAAAGGTAAAGAAGCCCTTTACCCTCTCCGAGCCGCAGAGGTCGGTGGTGTAGTTGCGTATGGTATAGGGCGAGACGCTCTGCTCCGCCTCAAGGTGCTTGATATATTTATCGAAGATTTCCTGCATGGTGCTAGCCATGCTTGAGCCTGCCTTTATAATCGCACTTGGTGCACTTTACCCAGTTTCTTCTATATACGGTGAGCAGCCCGCCGCACTTGGGGCAGGGCTTGGGGAGGGGTTTCAGATTCAGGGCGAAGGTGCAGTTTGGGTAGTTGCTGCAGCCGTAGAAGGTGCGCTTCTTTTTGCTTACCTTCTGCACAATCTCGCCGCCGCACTGGGGGCACTTAACCCCGACCTTAATCAGGAAGGGTTTTGTGTACTTGCAGTCGGGGTAGCCGCTGCAGGCGATGAACTTGCCGTAGCGCCCGTATTTGATTACCATGGGCTTACCGCATTCGGGGCAAATCTCTTCGGTTTCTTCCTCCAGCTTAACCTTTTCCATGAGCTCGGAGGCACTATTAAGGCTCTTCTCAAAGGGGACGTAAAACTCCTGGACCACCATCACCCAGTCCTTGTTCTCGCGGGCTATCTTATCCAGCTCGTCCTCCATCTGGGCGGTAAATTCAATGTCAACGATGTCAGCGAAGTATTTATTGAGCAGGTCACTGACCACCATGCCCAGCTCTGTCGGCTGAAATCTGCCGCTATCTTTGGTAACATACCCCCGCTCCTGCACGGTGGAGATGATGGGGGCATAGGTGCTGGGGCGCCCGATGCCCCACTGCTCCAGTGTCTTAATTAATGTGGCTTCAGTGAAGCGGGGTGGGGGCTGGGTGAAGTGCTGCTCTGGGAAGAGCTCTATGAGCTTAAGCTTGTCGCCCTTCTCCAGCTGGGGGAGGGTGGGGGCTTTTTTATCTTCTTCAGCTTCATCCTTGCTTTCACTGTAGAGGGTAATAAAGCCGGGGAATACGTTAACCGAGCTTGAGGCTCTCAGCAAGTAGTCGTCTTTAGAGTAGCGGCGCCTGGCTTGGATATCAACCGTGGTATTGTCAAAGACGGCGGCCGCCATCTGGCTGGCAACCATTCGTTTCCAGATGAGCTGGTAGAGCTTAAATTGGGCGTCACTGAGGTAGG
>CAZUHO010000128.1:0-2623 GCA_964620725.1 uncultured Dehalococcoidales bacterium | reverse complement strand
GTAGCTCCAAGGAGCAGGTCCAGGAGATGGTCAAGCTCCAGCTCGGTTTACCCCAAGTTCCCGAGTCGAGCGATGCCGCTGATGCTCTGGCTGTAGCCCTCTGTCACCTGCGGGAAACGCATTTAGATAGCATGCTGGCTAAGCTGAGGGGAAATGATAGCTGGTCTTCAGGGCAAACTACAGGCGATAGGTAGCAACTGGGCAATCATCAATGTTGGTGGCATAAGCTTTCAGGTATATATGCCTACCTCTACCCTGAGTACGCTGGGCGCCGTTGGTGAGGAGGTGGAGCTATATACCCATTTCCACCTCAGGGAGGATAATGCCACCCTCTACGGCTTTGCCACCGCTGAGGAGCTGGCGCTATTTCAGACGGTAACTGCCGTATCCGGGGTGGGGCCAAAGTTAGCCCTGGCCATGCTCTCAGCGATGAGTGCCGAAAAGCTGGCTATGGCTATTGGCAGCGGCAGTACCGAACTTTTATCTGAGGTGCCGGGGGTGGGCAAGAAGATGGCGAGCCGCCTCGTCCTTGAGCTTAAGGGGAAGCTGATGGCTGGGGGACTAGCCCCCGCCGAGCTAGCCGAGGAAAACGCCGATGTATTAACCGCCCTCACCTCCCTTGGCTACTCAGTCAGGGAAGCTACCGGCGCCATCGCCACCCTCCCCCAGGACCAGAAGTTAAGCCTCGAGGAAAAGGTTAAGCTGGCGCTACAATATTTTGGGGGGAAGTAAACATTGGGGAGTGGGTTATGGGACAGATTGTAAGATGTCCTCTGCTGGGTGTTCCTTGTAGCAAGCGTATAACCGTAGAAGAGAAGACTATCTTCCTGGCTGAAGCTGAGGAGCCGGAATACGACAGGCAGCGCCGCAGCAAAGCCGTAAACGAGGCTATCGGTAATCAATACAAGATAAGAAGCGCCTTAGACGAGAAGGGGATAAATGCTTTCACCTGCAAGACCTGCGAGATAATCCAGAGCTCTGCCTATGGCATAGCTGATATAACCCAGAATAATGCCAACGTTCTGCTGGAATTGGGTATGATGTTGGCACTGGGTAAGCCGACGATAATATTATTGAAAGACGGTCATGAACTGCAGCTTAATCTGCCCTCGGATGTTAAAGCCATAGAAATCATACCTTTTGGAGAGTACCTGGACATAATAGAGCCGTTGCGAAACGTGGTGGGGAAACTCCCCCCGCCGGTATCAGCATCCATACCCATTGAAGACATAGAGAAGATACAGCCGCAGCTTGCTGAGGAGCTAAAAAACATGGGGGCGGGCGTGGTCAGGGAATTTGGGGAGGGTATAAGACAGGCAAAGCTGGAAACGATATCGCTGAGGGACGAGAAGAAGGATATGCCTGCCGAACTCGGCGAAAAGCTCAGCACGCTGGATAAGAAGCTGGATGACCTAGCCAAGCTGGGTTTCACCACCGACGCCAATACTGCCTTCCTGCGGGGTAACTTTTATTACAACCAGGGGAGATATAGTGAAGCCCTGGCTGCCTATAGCTTGTCTCTGGATTTTAATGCCGATGACCCCACCGCCCTCTATAATCGGGGCACTACCTATTATAAGCTGGGGAGTTATGAGGAAGCATTAGATGACTACAACCATTCTCTGGAATTGAGACCCAACCACCCGGCTACCCTCTACAGTCGGGGGAGTGTCTATGATGAGCTGGGTAGGCATGAGGAAGCGCTGGCTGATTACAACCGCTCCCTGGAGCATAGACCCAACCACCCCGATACCCTGTGCAATCGGGGTACTACCTATGATGAGCTAGGAATGCATGAGGAGGCTCTTGCCGACTACAACAAGTCTCTGGAATTAAGACCCGACTACCCCACCGCCCTGTGCAATCGGGGCACTATCTATGCCAAGCTGGGGAGGCATGAGGAGGCTCTTGCCGACTACAACAAGTCTCTGGAATTAAGACCCGACTACCCCACCACCCTCTACGACCGGGGTATCACCTATGCCAAGCTGGGGAGGCATGAGGAGGCATTAGCCGACTGCGTTCGTTCTCTGGAGTTGAAACCCGATGACCCGGCTACCCTCTATAATCTCGCCTGTCTTTTCTCACTGCGGCGGAAGACCAAGGATGCCATTGATTATCTGGAGAGGGCTATTGAAAAGAACGGGAAATATCGCCAGATGGCGAAGACAGACGAAGACCTTGATCATATCCGGGATGATATCCGCTTCAAGAAGCTGACGAATTCGGCTTAATACTTTTTTGGGGGAGTAATGAAGGCAAGCGAAGGGCGCATGGGGCGGGTGTTTGTGATGCGGCTTGAGGACGGCGATGTCCTGCCCGACTGCATCGAGCGTTTTGCCGCCGAGAAGGGAATATCGGTGGGGCAGGTTATTCTGGTGGGGGGAATCGGCGGTGGCGAGGTCGTCGTCGGACCTCGTGATTCAGAGGAAATGCCCCCCGAACCCATGCTCCTCCCCGTTGACGGTGCCCACGAGGTGGCGGGGGTGGGCATCGTCGCCCCCGATAAAGAGGGCAAGCCCGTCCTCCATATCCACGCCGCCCTGGGACGCTCCGGGCAGACCCTCACCGGCTGCCTCCGCCCCGGCGTCAAGACCTGGCTGGTGGGGGAAGCCATCATCTA
>CAZUHO010000127.1:1248-2651 GCA_964620725.1 uncultured Dehalococcoidales bacterium | reverse complement strand
TCCTCTTCAGGGAGGACAGCGAGGACTCATCAAGGTCAATAACGGCGCCACACTCAGTGCAAACGAGGTGGTGGTGGTGCCCCTTCTGCGCCGGGTGATATCTAACCCTGCCCTCGCCGAAGTCGGTCTCGGTTACCAGCCCAAGCTCTTTGAGCAGTTCCAGGGTGCGGTAGACGGTTGAGATATTAACATTGGGGTATTTAGCCACCACCTGGGCGTAGATTTCCTCAGCACTGACATGACCATCGCTATTCTCAATAGCCGATATAATCAGCAGCCGCTGGGGTGTCAGCCGGTACCCTTTCTCGGTTAGCTTTCCTACTATCTCTCCGGGGTGGCTCATTTGACCAGCGCCCATTATATCACCGGTGCCCTGTTATTGCAAGCCCTTGTAGTTGCAATTATTTTCTAAAACTTCTCCCGGCTATCAAGCATTATGGTTACCGGACCGTCGTTATGGATTTCAAGCTGCATATACTGCTGAAAGCGCCCCGTTTCCACCTTTAACCCCGTGGCTCTAGCCTCACTAACAAAAAGCGCAAACAGCTTTTCCGCCTGAGCCGGCGGGGCGGCATTGGTAAAGCTGGGACGGCGTCCCTTCCTGGTATCAGCCAGAAGGGTGAACTGGCTCACCACCAGCAACTCGCCCCCAACATCCAAGGCGGAGAGGTTAAACTTACCCGTCTCATCAGAAAAAATTCGAAGGCTAACCGTCCTCTGTGCCAGATATCGGGCATCCTTTTCGCTGTCGCCAGCGGCAACGCCCACCAGGACCACCACCCCCTGCCCTATCTTGCCCACTACCTCCCCAGCCACACTCACCGAGGCGGCAGAGACTCGCTGCAGTAATGCCTTCACTTCGGCTTCTCTTCCTTGGGTGATTTCTTTTCTGTTTCTACCGGCTTGGTTGGCTTGGGTACACCCTTGCGATTATCGGTAGTATAAAAGCCCTTGCCCTTAAAGATAGCGGGGACAGAGTGAATAACACGGCGAGCCTTTCCCCGGCATTTAGGACATATCGCCACCGGCTTGTCATCAAACCTCTGCCGGCGCTCAAAAAGGAAATGGCAGGAATTACACTTATATTCATAGATAGGCATCAGCTGACCTCAAAGGTTTTTTCCCGCATATTTTACACAAAAGCGGGGGTAAAGACAAAAAATAATTCACCCCACCCCCTCCCCTTTTAGCCAGCGTCTTACTTCCCACCCACCCACCCAAAAAGGTTTCACCTCTTTACAATCCACTTGCCCCCACCCCCAAGGGATGTAGATTAGCCCCGCTATCCCCGTTTTAAGGGGTGTTAAAGAGGTTCTAACCTGTAAAACAAGCCGCAGACGCCCATAGAGCGGGGGTAAGAAGTAAAGCCTAAAGGGAGAGTGACAAGAAGTAAGACCTAATGG
>CAZUHO010000127.1:0-1148 GCA_964620725.1 uncultured Dehalococcoidales bacterium | reverse complement strand
TTGACCCACTTGACCAAAGGCAAAGGGGGTGTATAATTAGCCCTGGGGGTGAGGAGTGAATTTCCTGGAAAAGCTCTCAGATGCCACCGAAAGAAACAACAGCCTGCTCTGTATCGGGCTTGACCCCGACCCGGAGCTGATGCCGGCCAAGATAGGCGTTTTTAAGTTCAATAAGACAATTATTGACGCCACCTCCGACCTGGTATGCGCCTACAAGCTCAACTTCGCCTTCTACGAGGCTCTGGGGCATGAGGGGCTGGAAGCCATGAAGCACACCGTTAAACACATCCCAGACAATATTCCGGTGATTGGCGATGCCAAGCGGGGCGATATCGACAACACCGCCAGAGCCTATGCCAAGGCTATCTTTGATATCTTCAACTTTGATGCCACTACCATCAGCCCCTACCTCGGCTTTGACTCGGTGGAACCCTTTATTGAGCACTGGGACCGGGGGGTATTCATCCTCTGCCGAACCTCAAACCCGAGCGCGGTTGATTTCCAGAACCTGCCCCTTAAGACGAAACGCAAGAACCTGCCCCTGTTTGAGATAGTAGCCCTCAGGGCGGCGAAGTGGAACAAACACGGCAACATCGGGCTGGTGGTTGGCGCCACCTACCCCGAAGAACTAAAACTGATAAGGCAAAATCACCCCGATATGCCCCTGCTCATACCCGGCATCGGTGCCCAGGGGGGAGACCTGGCTTCAGCCGTTGGCTATGGGGTTGATAAGCGGGGCAGGAATGCCCTCATAAGCTCGTCACGGCAAATCATATACGCCTCAAAGGAAAGGGATTTTGCCGAGGCAGCACGGCAGGCCGCCTCCTCACTGCGGGAGCAGATTAACCACTACCGCCCCACCCCATAAGGCAAAAACGATGGAGCTAAAGCTGGGCGACAGGGTCCGTCTCAAGAAGAAGCACCCCTGCGGCAGCTATGAGTGGGAGGTGGTCAGGCTGGGGGCTGATATTGGCATCAAGTGCCTCAAGTGCCAGCGCCGCGTGCTCCTTGAGCGCAGCACCTTTGAGCGCAGGGTTAAAACCTTCGTTTCTCATGGAGAAAAATAGGGCTAAAATTGAACGCTTTAGGCGTTACTACTATAGGTGAAACCACCTTCTACGCCACCAACCCCCCTAAAAAGCCATTTT
>CAZUHO010000126.1:0-2689 GCA_964620725.1 uncultured Dehalococcoidales bacterium | reverse complement strand
ACCGGACCGCGTTCGCCGACCGTTAATGAGCTCTGGTTATCGGTAACCGGCACGCCTTGATTCGTTGTCAGGTGTCTTTTCTTCATGATAGCCCTCCTTTCTCATGAATTTCCTCTTTGGTGTTAGAAGCCTCCGGTTGATGAATTTTTTTATAGATTCATACCACCTCCCTCCACATTTTCTGGTAGCGAATGACTAAAAGATGCCACAAAGGCTTGAACATGGATAAAATCATGAAAGGTGCGATGAGACTGAGGTAATACGAGTCTGGCTACGGGAGATTGTACTTCCTGTGGCATGGCTCAGGTGCTCCATCCCTCGTTGCTATTCTTATTATAGCCTTAGAGACGCTATGCGCGCAATAACGTGGGGAAATGGCACAATCCAGCCAAAAGCTCAACCATTTGGCGCTAGTGACTGGCTACGGTACACAATATAGTTAATCTTACCACAGTGTGGGCACTTGATGGTGGGCAAGGGGAAATTGGGGGGTATCCTCAGGGTGGTGCCGCAATCGCAGGGGATGGTCTCGTAGTTGTTCAATCGCCATACCAGCCCCGATGTTTCTCGGGCGCGTTCTATCCTCTGCGGGAAATCTTCCACAGGCTTTGCCTCCGCTGATGGCGCACGCAAAGCCATGGGTTTGGCACCATCCAGAGCCAGAGCGGTGGCGGGAATAACTCCCACCCCACCCTTTGCCTGCCGATAAGCTTGCTCGTAGTCAGTGAGGGAAGCACCACCCATGGCACGCAGGATGCGGACCCTCTCGGCTACAGGCGGGTGAGTGCTGGTCAGGCTCTGAAGGGAAATGCCCTTTTTACGGAAGGGGTTGACGATGTACATTGGGGCGGTGGCTTTATTGGCCCCTCTAACGCTGGTGCCTGAGGTAGCCAGCTTCTCCAGGGCTGAGGCCAGCCCTTCCGGGTACCGGGTGTAAAGGGCGGAGGAGGCATCGGCTAGGTACTCTCTCTTTCGGGAGACAGCGTAATAGATGAGCTGGGCGGCAATTGGCGCCAGTATCATCAGGACGACACCAACGAGAATAATTATTATCCCGAGTTGACCCCCTCCCCTGACAGAGCTTCTCCTGCCAGCGCCAGCAAAAAACATAAACCGGGAGGCATACCAGGCTAAAATAACAATGCTTCCCAGGAGCACGCTCACCATCACCATGAGGAGAACATCCCGGTTCTTGATGTGGGCGATTTCATGGCCGATTACCCCCTGGAGTTCATCGCGGTTGAGTTTTTGCAGCAGCCCGGAGGTGATAGCCACACTGGCGCGGTTGGGGCTCCGGCCGGTTGCGAAGGCGTTCAGGGCGGGGTCGTCAATGATGTAGATGTCAGGCATCTTCTCCAGCCCGGAGGCAATCTTCATCTCCTCAACAATGTTATAGAGGCGGGGGTTGTCAGAGGGCTTTATTTTTCTGGCGCCTGAAATCCCCAGCAGGATGCTGTCCCCCTGGAAGAAGGCTACCAGGTTCATCATTCCCCAGATAATCAGGGCAATAACAACACCCCCGACAGCGCTATCAAAAAAAATGAGGCCCAGAAAATAGCCGAGCGCCAGCAGCAAGGCGCCCATCAGGACTACCAGCACCACCGACCTTAGCCGGTTAGAACGTACCTGTTCCCACATCGGTTATTTATCCCCCATTAGCCGAAGCTGACCTTGGGTACTTCTCTCTCCTCAGCTACTTTAATCTCAAAGAATTCGCCCCCTCTGAAACCGGTCATAGCGGCGACAATGTTGGAGGGAAACATCTGGGTCTGGTTGTTATAATTCAGGACTGAATCGTTGTAGTACTGGCGGGAGAAGCTTATCTTGTTCTCGGTTGAAGTCAACTCTTCCTGAAGCGCCAGGAAGTTTTCGTTGGCTTTGAGGTTGGGGTATCTTTCCACCACCGCCAGCAGGCGGGCAAGGGCACTGCTAAGCTCACCCTCTACCTTGCCCCGTTCGCCGGCTCCGGCTGAAACCGCCTTCATGGCAAGATTCCGAGCCTTGGTTACCGCTTCCAGCGTCTCCCTTTCATGCTTCATGTAGCCTTTAACCGTCTCAATCAGGTTAGGGATGAGGTCATGCCGCCGTTTAAGCTGGACATCTATCTGCGCCCAGGCGTTCTTGACTTGATTGCGCAGCCGGACAAGACCGTTAAAGATAGCCGCAAAGATAATAATAAGAACAACGACAATGCCAACAATAACCCAAACTGCAAGCATCTTTGCACCTCCTTATTTAATACTTGTCGGCGCCGGTCTACTCCCGCGCCTGAAATACCTCTTTCAGAAAATCCTCGACCTGTTGGCGCGAACCCGCTTTTTTAGCGGGCTTGCCCGGTAATTGCTTCATCAACTCACCAATCTCACCACCGTCAAACCACAGCCCGTCTGAATCCGGGCAGACATCAATGAGTATATTAGGCTTGCCGCCTATGTGTACCTTTTTCATCCTCTGAGTGCAAATGGGGCACCTTCGCTTCTTCTCCGCTGTTTTCGCCTCGGCGGCATTGAGTATTTTACTGACGAACCTGTCCCGTTTCTCCAGATTGAGGGAGTCCAGAAAAAGCTCCAGTTCTCCGGAATCAAACCACGCCCCGTAACACGCCGGGCAATAATCAAGTTCAATCTTCTTATACTCAACCACTATCATGGGACTCTTACAAGCCGGACATATCATCGTCTTCAAACCT
>CAZUHO010000125.1:0-2752 GCA_964620725.1 uncultured Dehalococcoidales bacterium | reverse complement strand
CAGCCGACCGCAAACACCCGATATCTTCATCGGGTTGAGGGGTAAGTCCTGCTCTTTAGCCATCTTGATAGAAACTGGAGACAGCTCGGTTAGGAAATCCATGCAACAAAGCGGGCGTCCACACCGCCCAAAACCACCAACCAGCTTGGCTTCATCCCGGGGTCCGAGCTGGCGCAGCTCAACCTTTTTCTTAAAACGGCTGTTTAACTCCCGAACCAGGTCACGAAAATCAACCCTCTCCGCAGCACTAAAGAAGAAGGTAAGCCGACTGCCATCAAGATTATACTGTGCGCCCAGCAGCTTCATAGGCAACCCCAGTTTAGCTATCAGCTTAGCGCACTCAGCCAGAGCCTCAGCTTCCCTGGCTTCAAGCTCCTGAGCCCGCTTAATATCCTCCGGCTCTGCCTTGCGCACCACCGGTTTCAAACCTTTGGTCGCCTCGCCCGCAGAGACCTGCTTAGGAGCAATCATTACCCTCCCCAGCTCCAGACCGCGAGCCGTCTTGACCACTACATAGTCATTTACCTTGAGCTCAATATCGCCGGCATCAAAATAATATATCTTACCGGCTCTTCTAAAACGTACGCCAACAGTTTCAGCCATAATTTAACCACCCCTCCCTGGCGGAATACTTAGCATAAGCACTTCAAAGGCCAGCCGCGGATTGGCATTCTGCCTGAGCTGTTCGCCTGTCGCCTGAATACCGTTGATAACCGCCCTTATCTGCTTAAGACGATAACTCTTGGCTATGTCAACCAGCGTAGCTTCATGGTCGATATTGGTGATAGCACTATTAGAGCCGAGCTTGACCAATAGCAAGTCGCGCCACCAGTCAAGCCATAAATCCAATATCTCCCGAACCAGCCCCCGGCTCTGGCTAAACCAGGTTACCAGCTGGTTAACATAGGCAAAACGCGATTCATAATCACCGCCGATAATATCAAGCAACCCCTCTATCCTCTCCGCCCGTTGCTGAAGCAAACGCTCATCAGAAGCCGCCAATATTGCCCACCCCAGGCAGCCGTGACAGAGCCGGGCCAGAAGCCCCGCCCTCTGCTGTTCAACACCCCAGCGCTGGCTAAGAACATTCTCTACCTCAGAGGCAGGCAGGGGAGGCAACTCAAGTTGCTGGCAGCGAGAGACCACGGTGGCTGGCAGCACCCCGCCGCTGGTGGTCAGCAGAATAAAGATTACCCCCGCCGCCGGCTCTTCCAGTGTCTTGAGCAGACAGTTGGCGGCTTCGGTTGACATGAGCTCAGCCCCATCAATGATAAATACCTTATGCCTGCCCTCAAATGGCGGCAGGTTTGATGAGTGCTGTATCTCTCTAATCTGGTCAATGCTGATTTCGGTGGCGCCGTTAGAGTTCAAGCCTATAATCTGGACATCGGCGTGCTTGCCCGAGGCTATCTTCTGGCAGGAATCGCACACGCCGCAGGGCGGGCCTTCCCCCTGGCAGTTCAGTGCCTGCGCCAGCTCCAGGGCAAGGGTCATCTTGCCCACATGGGGAGGACCAGCCACCAGATAGGCGTGTGCTATAGAACCCCGTTCCAGGCTACGCTGGAGCAGGGAAACAACCCTAGATTGCCCCACTACCTGCCACAAATATAACCTCCCGAACTAAACTAAATCATAACCAATCAGGTCGTCAAGGGTCTCACGGCGCCGAATCAGGTGCGCCTTGCCATCCTTGACCAAAACAACGGCCGGCTTGAGCGAGGCGTTATAGTTGCTCCCCAGCGGCAGGCAATAGGCACCGCAATCGGCTACGGCGATAATATCACCCGCCGCAACCGGGGGCAGGGCAATATCCTCAATCAGTATGTCCCCCGATTCGCAAAACTTGCCGGCAATGGTAACCTTCCCGGCGTCCTTCTCCGACATCTTATTGGCAACCACCGCCTCATGCTTAGCCCCGTAAAGAGCATGGCGAATGTTATCCGCCATACCCCCGTCCACCGAGACATAGCACCTCACCCCGGGGATGTCCTTCGCCGCCCCCGCCGTATATAACGCCACCCCGGCTTGCCCCACTATTGACCTCCCCGGCTCAACCACCAGCCGTGGTAAAGCCAAGCCCAGTTCCTGACACTTAGCGGTAACCCCGGATGCTATTGCCTCAGCATAGGCGGAGATGGGTGGGGCGGGGGAATCCACAGCATATTGAAGGGCAAAACCGCCGCCAATATCCAGCTCCCCCATTTCAAAACCATGCTTCTGCTTCATCTCAGCGGCAAAGCCAAGGATAATATCAATCGCCTGCTGATAGGGCTCAACCTCAAAGATACCGGAGCCGATGTGGAAGTGCAGACCCACCGGATTAAGGTTAGGCGCGGAGAGGGCTTGAGCCACCGCTTCATCCCCGCTCGTTAGCGGGAAACCAAACTTGGTGTCAACGGCACCGGTAGCGGTATACTTATGAGTATGAGCCTCAACCCCGGGGGAAAGCCGCAACAGTATATCAGGCTTATCACCCAACTCTGCGGCAATCTCGCTCAACATGGCAAGTTCGTGGGAATTGTCCACCACGATACGACCAATGCCCCACTCCAGAGCCAGCTTCAGCTCCTCAGCTGACTTATTATTGCCGTGGAAATAGGCTTTATTCAAGGGGAAATCAACAGAGCGGGCGATACTTAGTTCACCGCCAGATACAACATCCAGCCCCAGCCCCTCCTCCTTGAAGATAATGGCTAGAGCCTTATTGATAAACGCCTTGCAGGCGTAGATAACCGTGGTCTCGGCATAGCGC
>CAZUHO010000124.1:2578-2761 GCA_964620725.1 uncultured Dehalococcoidales bacterium | reverse complement strand
CGCTGCGCTACCTGTTCAAGGACGAGGTGCGCCAGGTGGGGCTGGAGTTGGGCCTGCCCGAAGAGATGGTCTGGCGGCAGCCTTTCCCCGGTCCCGGGCTGGCTATCCGCATCATCGGCGAGGTGACCAAAGAGAAGCTGGAGATACTGCGGGCGGCCGACTGGGTGGTGATGAACGAGATTA
>CAZUHO010000124.1:1474-2568 GCA_964620725.1 uncultured Dehalococcoidales bacterium | reverse complement strand
CTGGAGCCGCTGCGCTACCTGTTCAAGGACGAGGTGCGCCAGGTGGGGCTGGAGTTGGGCCTACCCGAAGAGATGGTCTGGCGGCAGCCTTTCCCCGGCCCGGGGCTAGCTATCCGCATTATCGGTGAGGTAACCAAAGAGAAGCTGGAGATACTGCGGGCGGCCGACTGGGTGGTGATGAGCGAGATTAAGAAAGCCAAGCTCTACCGCCAGCTCTGGCAGAGCTTTGCCATACTTACCGATGTCCACAGCGTGGGGGTGATGGGGGACTACAGAACCTACGGCTACCTGGTGGCGGTGCGCGCCGTCACCAGCGACGACGCCATGACCGCCGACTGGTCCCGCCTGCCCTACGATGTCCTGGCCCGAATCTCCAACCGTATCGTCAACGAGGTGCCGGAAGTAAACCGCGTCGTCTATGATATAACCTCCAAGCCTCCGTCCACTATCGAGTGGGAGTAAAACGAAGAAAAAAAGCCGGGAAACAATTCAAAGCTAGTTAGATAGGAGGAATTGTCTTTCTGGTTATGTCAGCTATAGAGTGGGAGTGAAGATAAAAGAGGAGGTTTTCTTTTGCCAAATCATCGGGAACGTGACAAGGGTTGGTGGCCAGGTCTCGAACTCTTGAGGTATACACAGTGGCGAGGTTGCTTTATCGCTACTGCGGCCTATGGGACCGATACAGCACAAGAAATCGACATCTTAAGAGAGTTTAGGGATGAGGTTTTGTTACCCAATAGCTTGGGTGCTAGGTTTGTATCTTTATACTATAAAACCAGTCCACCGATAGCCAACTTTGTCTCACAGCATGATATTCTAAGAGCAATAGTTAGAGAGGGTTTTGTTGACCCGATTGTAGCTATATTAGACTTGTCTAAAAATCTATGGGCAGAGTAAGGGAAAAGAGAGTGTAAGAGAGGCGAAGCCTCTCTTAAATAAATAATTCCCCTTCCCCTTGTTAAGGGGAAGGGGACACAGGGGATGGGGTCACCATAAAAACTAATGGAGTCATCACAGTGAATAAATCCATATCAATAATGCTCGTGGCGCTAGTAATGCTGGGCTGCATTAGCCTTACCGGCTGCAGGGGCGGA
>CAZUHO010000124.1:0-1464 GCA_964620725.1 uncultured Dehalococcoidales bacterium | reverse complement strand
GAGGTAGATAAAGATACTGGTTATCGGGGGCGGGGGCAGAGAGCACACCCTGGTCTGGGAGCTCGCCCGAAGCCCCAAGGTAAAAGAAATCTACGTCGCTCCGGGTAACGCCGGCACAGCCAAGATTGCCCAGAACCTCGACATCAAGCCTAACGATATAGAGGCGCTGGCTAAAGTAGCCGAGGAAAAGAAAGCTGACCTTACCGTCGTCGGCCCGGAAGCGCCTTTAGCTAGCGGCATCGCCGACCAGTTCCTGATTCGGGGTCTGCAGATTTTCGGCCCCACCAGACAGGCTACCGAGATAGAGTCGAGCAAGGTGTTCGCCAAGGAGCTGATGCAGAAATATAGTATCCCCTGCGCTCAAAGCGTCAGCTTTTCTAACTATAATAAAGCCAAAGATTATGTCAAGCAACTGAAACCCCCTATCGTGGTCAAAGCCGATGGGCTGGCGGCGGGCAAGGGGGTGATTCTGGCCGATTCCATCCCCAAGGCGCTAGAGGCTCTCTCCCAGATAATGGAAGCTAAAGCCTTCGGTGCCGCCGGTGACCGGGTAATTATTGAGGAGCACCTGTCAGGGGAGGAGATGAGCGCCTTCGCCTTCACCGATGGCTACACCGTAATTCCGATGGTGTCAGCCTGCGACTATAAACCGGTATTCGATGGCGACCAAGGGCCCAATACCGGCGGCATGGGCAGCTACAGCCCGCCGCAGTTTATGAGTCCAGCGCTGGCTAAAACGGTAAAAGAGAAAATTATGGAGCCGGCAGTAAGGGCAATGCACGACGAAGGCAGAACCTACCGGGGCGTCCTCTACGGCGGGCTGATGATTTCTAATGGTAAGCCAAAGGTGCTTGAATTCAACGCCCGCTTCGGCGACCCCGAGGCTCAGGTTACCTTCCCCTTGCTCAAGACCGACCTGGTTGATATTATGCTGGCGGTGAATGATAATAAGCTGGACAAGATAAAGGTGGAGTGGAGCGGGGACGCCTGCGTGGGGGTGGTGATGGCCTCAGGCGGCTATCCCGGCAGCTATAAGACCGGCTTCCCCATCAGCGGGCTGGATAACCTGGATAAGGATATCGTGGTCTTTCACGCTGGAACCAAACTCGGCGCAGAGGGGGAGGTGCTGACCGGCGGGGGGCGAGTGCTCACCGTGGTAGCCAGGGGCAAGACACTCGCTGAGGCCAGAGAGAAGGTCTACGCTAATATCCCTCGAATTCACTTTGAGGGCTGCCACTACCGCAGGGATATTGCCTTGATTAAAGAGGGATGATTGAAGGGGCTTTGCCCCTACCTCCCACCCAATAGAGGTTTCACCTCTTTTAATACCTCTTAAAATGGGGGGGGGTGGGGAAAGAAAGTGCTAGAAGCGCAGCTTATGAGGGCGGGCTGGGGAAAGATAATATACGGGGTGGGGGGATAAGAGGAGGAAGTAGCCTGATTTTTAGCGGGCGTTTTTTCTGG
>CAZUHO010000123.1:0-2844 GCA_964620725.1 uncultured Dehalococcoidales bacterium | reverse complement strand
GATTGGGGAAGTTCTCAATAGCTGTCTTAACTATTTCCCGTGCTGACTTCAGGGCGTCGTGCTCATCAAACTCAATGTGCATAGCACCCGTGATTTTAGCCTTGGGTGAGGTGGTGATAATTTTGGTATGGTAGCACTCAGCCACAGTTTGTATGGATTGCATAATGCACTGGATATCCACCACCATGGCATCCACGGCTCCGGTGACTATCGCCAGCTCCTGCTGCAGGAAATTCCCGGCGATAGGCACTCCGTGGCGCATCAGTATCTCATTGGCCGTGCAGCATATGCCGGCAAGGTTTATCCCCTTAGCCCCCTTGGACTCAGCTAATTTTATCATCTCTGGCTCCTGAGCCACGGCGACAATCATCTCGGAGAGCAGCGGCTCATGACCATGGATGACAAGATTTACCTTATCCTCTTCGAGCACTCCCAGGTTTGCCTTGCCCAGAACAGGTGCCGGAGTGCCAAAAAGGATGTCCTGGAGCTCGGTGGCAATCGTACTACCTCCCCAGCCATCACCTATTGATGCCCTGACCCCCTGCTGGAGCAGGTTTTTATAGTCCTGGTCAACCCCGATATGGGTACGGTGCATTATCTCCACAATCTCTCTATCTATGCCCCGTGGGGCAACCCCCTGCTTCCGCCACAATTCCTGGCGCTTTAATGGTGCCTTCCTTAAGGTGATAAGCTCACCTTCCTGCTTGCCGAACTCAGCCAGCGCCTTCTCACCGATATCGACGGCTATCTCATTGTTACTGCGATCGCCGATTTCAACGCCCCAGTCCAGGGCTACCTGCAATAATTTCTGCTCGTCCTTTATCTCATAGCCTGGAGCCTCCCCCTTGGCTACAGCCAGGAAGAGCTCAGCCACCCCCCGACCGTGGTCGGAGTGGGCAGCTGCTCCACCAGCCACCATGCGAATAAAATTACGGGCGGCAATCGTCTCCGCAGTAGCCCCGCAGATGCCCCTTCTCTTCTGCTTCTCCTCCGGGGTTTCCTCCCTGCCTTTGGGCAGGGGCACCCGACAGGGTCCCATACCACAGTGCTTGCAGCAACTACCCACGGAACCTATAGGACAGGGCTTCATTGCTTCAGCCCTATCAAAAGCGGTGTTAACCCCGTCTTTGGCTGCCTTTTCTATCAACTCAATACTGGCTTGGTCAATGCTCTTGGCTTCTTTCTCTTCTGCCATCGACTTATCCCCCCTTTCTAAGTTCTTAGGAAGCGCCCAATTCAGCTATCATCTCCCGAACCAGCTTTATCGCCTCGGGATGCCTCATAATCATCACGTCTCCCCCCGCCAGAAGCAGAACCATAGCCGACATTGCTTCCAGCAAGATTCCTCGCTTCCCGGCATCCCCCATATTAAGCTCGCCATCGGGAAGGTGTACCTCCTTGGTCTTCCACGCCTCTTTAGATATATTGCAAATGAGCGGGAACTGTAGCTTATCATCCTGTTGGGTCAGCCCGGCCATTCTTATTCTCTCCATCACCGAGTAGCAATACTCAATGCCATAGCCGATGCAGCTAACAGTGGGGTCTACTATAATCAGCTCATCGGGGACACCAAGGTTACCCAGGAGGATATTAAGCTGCTTGGCCAGGTTTATATCTATAGGTGATGAGGCTACTACCGTGTGATGATAACTGATAGCAGCGGCACCGATTTTCTTGTGGTCTCCCTCCTCAAGCGGTCCGATAATCAGGTTTCTGCCCTGGCAGACCTCAGCTACCTTTCTCAAGACCTCGGTATCTTTATCATGATTAGCCGTTCCCCAGACGATTAAGGGAACATCTATAGCATCAGCTACCTTCTTGACCACCTCGGTGGCTTCATCCGCCCCCCGGTCAAGCCCGTTGGGGTCGGTGCTGACCAGCTGCAGGCAAATCATCTCCGCCCCGTAATCATTAATACACTTATTCGCCCAGGTAACAGGGTCATCGGTTACCCCTTTAAAGGGCCCTAAGGCAGCCGCCGCCCACCCCTCGGGGGGCATGTCCCATACCTCCATGGCTATGCGGGGTGTATGGGGCATCTCGCCTTCAAAGAGATAGAAGGGGTAACATGTCTCCCCGCCAACCGTTATCGCCTTGCCACCACCCAGCTTTATTTCTTTAATCTTGCCGCTATAAGACGTCTTAGGAACTTCAAATGCCATCCTTAAAACCTCCTCACTCAAGCTGGTTTCTTTCGTTTCTCGCTGCCGTACCAGTCTTCGCTATACCAGTAGCGCTCGCCGTTTTTTAGATACTTGAGCCTCTCCTCCCTGCTCCCCAGTTTCTGCCTCCACTTCCCCACATCCTCACCCTCAGGTTTGCCTTCCTCAAAGGTGGCTCCCAGAACCTCTACCTCATCCCTGCCCGGTGCTTTCTTTTTCTCAACCTCATACTTCATCCCTTGATTCCTCCTAGGCTATGCCAGCGGCTACTTTTGCCGCCCTTAGCGTATTCATCATAAGCATGGTTATGGTCATAGGCCCTACCCCACCGGGAACGGGGGTGATAGCCTTAGCCTTCTCCTTAACGGTGTCAAAATCAACATCGCCAGCGAGGATTCTCTTGCCCTCTGGCGTCTTGCCAATCTCGTTCACGCCGACATCAATAACCACCACCCCTTCCTTGACCATATCGGCGGTGATGGCTTTAGGCTTGCCGGCGGCTACAATCAATATGTCCGCCCTCCTGGTATGAAAAGCCATATCTCGGGTCTTGGTGTGGCAGATAGTTACCGTGGCATTAGCCCCCGGCCTCTTTTGCAGCAGGATGTTGGCTATTGGCTTACCCACGATATTGCTTCTACCGACAACTACCACCTCCGCCCCCTCAATCTGAGTGCCGGAG
>CAZUHO010000122.1:1567-2859 GCA_964620725.1 uncultured Dehalococcoidales bacterium | reverse complement strand
TTGGCTGAAGCCTCCGAGGGGGCGATAATATAATACACCGCCAGGGCATGGGGAGTGTGGGGGAGGGATACCTCCCAGTCCACCTTGGCTCCAAGCTCCTCCAGCTTATTGATGGCGGCTCGCATTGAAGTCTCCACCTCAGCCTGCATACCGGCGATGAAGTATTCCTTGGGCACGCCGATGGCAAGACCCTTGAGGTCGGCAGTCAGGCACCGGGTGTAATCGGGGATGGGGGAGGGCACCGAGGTTGAGTCCCGGCTGTCGTAGCCGGCGATGGCATTTAACACTATGGCGCAGTCGGTAATATCCTTGGTTAAAGGACCTATCTGGTCAAGGGAGCTGGCGAAGGCGACCAGCCCGTAGCGGCTTACCCTGCCGTAGGTGGGCTTTAGACCGGCAACGCTGCAGAAGCCAGCCGGCTGGCGAATACTTCCCCCCGTATCCGAGCCAAGGGCATAAACAGCCTCGTCGACGGCAACGGCGACGGCTGAGCCGCCGCTGCTACCGCCGGGAACCCGGCTCAGGTCCCAGGGGTTATGGGTGGGGAAAAAGGCGGAATGCTCGGTTGATGAACCCATGGCGAATTCGTCCATGTTGGCTTTGCCCACAGTGACCACCCCGCAGCTATTCAGCTTTTCCACCACGGTAGCCTCATAGGGGGGCACGAAATTCTCCAGCATCTTTGACGAGCAGGTGGTCCGCACCCCCTTGGTGCACATATTGTCCTTGATTACCACCGGGATACCGGTGAGGGGGTGGGTATCACCAGCGGCGATGAGCTGGTCAGCCTTTTTCGCCTGGCTTAGCGCCAGCTCATCGGTAACGGTAACCAGGGCATGGACCTTCGACTCCACCTTATTGATGCGCTCAAGGTAGGCCTTGGTCAGCTCAACCGAGGAAAGCTTTTTATTTTTAAGTAACTGCTGTGCCTCATGAATGGTAAGTTGCAAATCTGCTACTCCAGCACCGCTTTTACCCTGAATAATTCCCCCTCTCTTTGGGGGGCGTTGGCCAGAACATCGTCTGGGGGTAGGGAGGGGGCTACTTTATCATCCTTGGTTACGTTCTGGAGGGGGATAGATTGGGCGGTAGGGGGGACGTCGGTGGTATCCACCTGCTGCAATATCTGGAAGTTCTCCAGGATATTAGATAATTGCTCTTTGAACCGCTCAAGCTCGGCCTCGGTCACGCCCAACCGAGCCAGCAGGGCAATATGTTGCACCTCTTCACGACTCAGCTTCATAGTTTACCGATTATAGCACCTATATCTGGGTATCAGCAACAGAACCGTT
>CAZUHO010000122.1:0-1467 GCA_964620725.1 uncultured Dehalococcoidales bacterium | reverse complement strand
TAAAACTAATTAAAATGCAGGTTGGCGTGGCTTATAGGCAAAGGAGACTATAAGCAGGACTACCCCCGCCGCTGCCAGCACAATGCTATACATTTCTAGGGGGGCTAGGGTGTCGCTGAGGAGCTGCGGTAGCCATGTCTGGATATAAGGCGGCATATTAGCCTGCTCCAGTAGCGGGGTGGAGAGTTTCTCGGCAGCGAAGGCGCCAATAAAGCTAAGGGCGCCACAAACCAGGAAGTTTACTCCTATGGTGCGGGTGCTACCCCTTACCTCGCGGTGTACGAGAATAATAAGCAGGATTGATAGCAGGATAATGCCAATCAGAGCCGTGTAGCTGAGGTTAAAATAGTCGATAATCTGCCTTGTCTGTTCCAGCAGCGCCATGCCCTCCGTTCCCAGTGAGGCTTCATTAAGTTCAAAGGTTGATGGTATTTCCTGAGCAATCTGCTGGTAATATTCATTGAAATACGGCTCTAGCTCAGCGGGGGATAGCCCCTCAAGCTCCGGCGGCGGCGACTCCAAGAAGGCTTCCCACAGGTTTTCTCTTAAACTTGTCTTCACCGGCTCCAGCGGGACTGTTAGACTCAGGCTCGGGCTCTCCCCCTCAAGGTAGTCATAGAAGGTATAGGCGGCTTCAGCCGCCTGTTCCTTTATCCACGGTTCAAGGTCGGCGATGGTATCACTTACCACCTCCCCCGTAAGCTCCTCCCCCTCTACGGGGATTTGCTCGCTGAGCATATCTTCGGCCAGCGAGGTAATATCAAGCCTATCTACTTGAGAAACGATGAAGTCGGGGTTGAGGACGGTCTGGTTCAGCATGAAGGCAATGCCGAAGGTGGACAGGGACAGGAAAAGAAGGGAGCCTAAAATAAAGAGAGCGAACCCTTTAAGGAACTTCATTTGGGCGATATTTTACCACTGGAATGACCATAATGCAATGGGGGCTGAGATTTAGCTTCCGGAGGGGCAGAAGTGGTTTAAGCCCATCAGTTTGGCTGCCCCCGATATAGTAATACCATAGAAGATTACCGGCTTGGATGTTCGGAACTGGTCTATGGTATCGTTTACTATGGTGGTGCCGGTTACCAGGGCGATATCGCACCACTCCAGGTTCTCCTGGGCGCGGCTGGGGTCATCTATTTTTACGCCGAATTTTTCCTTGCCGATGTTATCCTTGTCCATATCGGTCACCCTCAGCTCAAACCTCTGGGCTAATGTCTCCACCATCCTCGGCTGAAAGCCGACCATAGCCACCTTAGGCTGGCCATAGTTTTTCTCTATAAAGCTTGCCAGCTCCTGGCTGCATTCCCGGGGCTGGTTGTCCTTGCAGTGTACTGTCTCGGTTATCAGTCCTAAGTGCCTCATGACGGCATTGAGGCTGGAGATAAATACCGCCCTCCTGAAGTTGTTTTTCAGGTCCATCTCCACAATCTGGGACAGCGTGCCGCTGAAGTCGCCGTACATGTC
>CAZUHO010000121.1:0-2981 GCA_964620725.1 uncultured Dehalococcoidales bacterium | reverse complement strand
ATAAGGTAACTGGTAAATCCCGGACCAAGCGGCCCTTCATTGTGCATGGCCAGACCCTCATCAAGCCAGGTAGGCAGGTCATTATAGGGGTTAAGCGTCATCTGGTGGATAACCAGGTGTGTCAGCTCATGGGCGATTGTTGTCTTGCCCCAGTCAATCTCATCAGGGGCTATGCCAATGGCCATAATGCCATATCTGGTATAGGCCACCCCGCCCGTCCACTCCTGAGGGTGAACCATAGCCCCAAGCAAATCCTGCTGGCTGGCGTAGATATAGAGCTTAGCTGGTTTTTCCAGACAGGCGCCGGTATCCTCAGCCAGCCTCACCAGCGCTTGCTGGACGGCTGACATCAGCTCCCCAGCAAAAGAGTCATCCCCTTCATACCAGTAAAGGGTCGCCTTCCCCTCGGTCAGGCTGCGCCAGGAATAGCGGGTGTCATCATAGTGGACCTGAGCCGGGGCAGTTTCCACCCTTGTGCCGCTGGCATCCTCCACCCGCCACCAGTAGGTCACACTGGCGCCGGGGGGTAGCCCGCCAAGCTTCACCATCTCCAGAGCCCAGCTCACATCAACCGTAGTAGCGGGGGTAAATTTAACATAGCCCTCGCTGATAACCTCGGCAAAGCTGGCTCGGTCAGTGGCATAGCAGAGGCGGATATCGGTGATATTGACATTGCTGCTGGCAGATAGGTTGAAGTTGAACTGGTAAGGAAAAACTGCCACCGCTGAGCTATCTACTATAACTAGTTCACTCTGGGCTTGAACCGGGGGCGGAGCTAGTATCACCAGTAATAGACAAACGACTAAGGCTAATATGCCAACCTTCTTAATCATCCTTCTTCTCCTAACTTAGACCTGAGATAGGCGTTTATAAAGCCGTCCAGTTCCCCGTCCAGCACGGCGTCGGTATCGCTGGTCTGATAATCAGTGCGGTGGTCCTTCACCATCTTATAGGGGTGGAGGACATAGCTTCTAATCTGGTTACCCCAGCCGGCGGCGATGCGCTTCCCCTTAAGCTTGGCTCTCTCCTCAGCCCTCTTGGCCAGTTCCAAGTCCAGAAGGCGGGAGCGGAGTATCTTTAGGGCAATCTCTTTGTTCTGCCGCTGGGAGCGCTCGCTCTGGCAGCTAACCACCAGCCCCGTAGGGGTGTGGGTCAACCTGACGGCAGTGCTCGTCTTCTGCATATGCTGTCCCCCCGGCCCGCTGGAGCGGAAGACATCAACCTTTAAATCATCGGGGGCTATCTTGACGTCAACATCGGCTTCAGCCTCAGGCATAATCTCCACCAGAACAAACGAGGTATGGCGGGCATGGTCAGCATCAAAGGGGGAAAGCCTGACCAGCCGATGAACACCGTGCTCCGATTTAAGGTAGCCAGTGGCATAATCACCATTAACCCCGATAACCACACTCTTTACCCCAGCCTCCTCCCCCGGGGACATATCCAGTACCTCAGCCTTATAACCACGCCGTTCCGCCCAGCGCAGGTACATCCTCATCAGCATCTGCGCCCAGTCCTGAGACTCGGTGCCGCCAGCCCCGGCATGAATGGAGAGGATGGCGTTTCTCATGTCATACTCGCTGCTAAACGCCGCCTCCAACTCAAACTCATCAAGGCGGGAGGCTAGCTTCTCCACCTCGGACTGAATCTCCGCCTCCAGCGAGCTGTCCCCCAGTGAGACTAGCTCGGCGAAGTCAGAGGCTTGTTTCTCCAGCCCCCGCCACCTCTCCACCACCCTCTTCTGCTCCGCCAGCTTAAGCATAATCTCCCTCGCCTTTTTCTGATCCACCCAGAAATCAGGCCGGGCTGACTGCTTCTCCAGTCTTAAAATCTCCTTTTCTCTGGCGGCAATGTCAAAGATGCTCCATTGCCATAGAGATTCGAGACTGCAAGTCCTTTAACTTGTCCCTTAGTTCCTGCATTTATTATAAAAGCCTCCCTTGGCAGTCTACCTTTTGTGCCAGGTTCTCCCCGACGGATGCCAGATGGGCGAGGCGGCACGGCTCAGGCAGGCGGTAACCGCGGCAGCACTCCATGACCCAGTAGATAGCCGCCTCAAGGTCAACCCTATGACCGATGGAAACATAGACCGGCTTTGTCCCCGCCTTGGTGCGCAGGGCGACGCCTATAGTCTCACCCCCATCTATTACTTCAGCATAGCTGCCCGCCTCATCACCCGGCTCCTGATGATGACCGCAGAGGCGGGACTTGGCACAGCCAATGGTCGGCATGTCCAGAAAAAGCCCCAGGTGAGAAGCAAGCCCGAAGCGGCGGGGGTGGGCAATCCCCTGCCCGTCAACCAGAATAAGGTCAGGGGTAACGCTAAGCTCCTGGCAAACCTCCAGGGTTAGCGGTACCTCCCTGAAGGATAAAAGACCGGGGATGTAAGGAAAATCAATCTTGCCGCTTACCACCTTTGTCTCCACCAATCTAAGCTCGGGATAGTTTAACACCACTACCGCCCCCCTAGCCACCCTCTGCTCCCTGTGTACTGATATATCAACGCCGGCGATAAGCCCGGGAGCTGAAACTTCATTAGTTCGGGAAACCTCTGGTGCCAGCTCAAGCTGTATATCCAAGGCTTGAGCCGGGCTAACCTGCCAACTGTGCAAGCTGTTTATCTCCACCACCCGATTATAGCCGACTTGCCAGCCTTATGACAACCGTATTCCCGCCATTGACAGCCAGGCAATTATAAGGCATAATAGCCCGTAAAGAAGGAAACAAGATTTGGTAAAGATCAGACTGCGAAGAGTAGGAGCTAAAAAGAAGCCAAGCTATAGATTAGTGGTAGCCGATTCCCGAGCCCCCCGCGACGGGGCATTCATTGACGTTATCGGTCACTATAATCCCCTAACCGAGCCGGCAACGATAGATATCGATGGGGAAAAAGCACTAAGCTGGCTCAACCAGGGAGCCCAGCCAACAGACATCGTCAGCAAACTATTATCAAAAGCAGGCATTGCCCAAGAACCCAAACC
>CAZUHO010000120.1:0-3063 GCA_964620725.1 uncultured Dehalococcoidales bacterium | reverse complement strand
GGGCGACAAGCTCCAGGGCTTCATCCCAGCCTGCTTGGGCAAACTCGCCGTCTTTCTTGATAAGGGGGGACTTCAGGCGGTCGGGGTGGTGGACGAAGTCAAAGCCGTACCTGCCCTTGACACAGAGGGAAATGCCGTTAACTGAACCATCCAGGCATGGGCTTACACCAAGAATATCCTGGTCTCTGACACTGAGGTAGATGCTACAGCCAACACCGCAATAGGTGCAGATGGTCTTGATCTTGCTCGTTTCCTTGCCCATGTTTCTGGTTGATTTATCAGACAGGGCTCCCACCGGGCAGAGCGAGACGCAGAGCCCGCAGGAGACGCAGGGTGAGTCAGCCAGACCTCTATCCTGAAAGGTGGCTGGCTTGAGGTCAAACCCCCGGTAGGCATAGTCAACCGCGGTCACCCCCTGAATTTCATGGCAGGCTCTTACACACCGCCCGCACAGGATACACTTGGTCAAGTCCCTCTCAATAAAGGGATTGCTGTCATCCAGGGGGTAAAAATGCCTCAACCTCTTGAATCTAACCTCGGAGATTTCAAGGTCGCTGGCCAGCTTGCGCAGCTCACAGCGGTTACCTTTATCGCAGACCATACAGGAATCAGGGTGACCGGCCAGAAGCAGCTCAACAAAGAGCCTTCGAGCATTGATTGCCATCGGTGAATCGGTCTTGATTACCATCCCGGGAGCAATCGGGGTAACACAAGAGGCTACTAACCGACCACTACTCTCATCCTCAACGACACAAACTCGGCAGGCACCGATGGGGGTAAGCAGGGGGTGGTGACACAGGGTGGGAATATCTATGTTATTCTCCTGTGCCAGGTCAAGGATGGTCATCCCGGCACGACCATTCACTTGAGTACCATTTATGGTTAAGCTTATCTCTCCCATCCTTGCCCCAAATCTTAAGCTATTTTAAGCCTATCGTCAATGCCGCAAGAACAGGCTCTTTGACAGCCTACCAGCACCGTGCTATCATAACTTTCTGGTCTTACTCATTCAACCGGGCACGAAGGTAATAAAAAATGCCTCCCATAGTCTCAATTATAGGTAAATCAAAGTCAGGAAAGACGACCCTCCTTGAAAAGCTAGTTCAGGAGCTAAAATCAAGGGGTTATAAAGTAGCTACCATAAAGCACACCAACCAAAAGCTGACCTTCGATGAGCCGGGCAAGGATAGCTGGCGCCACATCCAGGCCGGGAGCACGGCTACCATAATCAGCTCACCAGACAAGCTGGTGCTAATCAAGCCCGTTACCAAAGAGCCCAGCCTTGATGAGATCGCCCGCCTCGCTGGCGAGGACTACGACCTCATCCTGACCGAAGGCTTCAGCAAGGGTAATGCGCCCAAGATAGAGGTTCATCGTAAGGAAGTCGGTCCACCCTTCGCCACCACCAAGAAGCTCATAGCCATGGTCAGCGACGAACCTTTAGAAACCAAGCGCAGGCAGTTCTCCCCCGACGATATTAAAGGCTTAGCTGACCTCCTGGAGAAGGGCTTCATAACGCCGCAAAGGGAGCGGCTGTCATTCTACGTAAACAATACCCCCATATCCTTGAGCAGCTTCCCCAAGGAGATTATCGGCAACATCTTCCTGGCTTTAGCCTCCTCCCTGAAGGGAGTGAAAGAGATAAGAAGCCTGGAGCTTTTCCTGAAGAAGAAATCCCCATAGGGGGCATCTATCGTGGGCAAAACCAAGCGCCACCCAACACCACCAAACGAGGTACGTCTTCGCCACCTTACCGTAGATGAGGCACTAATAAAGCTTGACCAGTTCCTGCATGATTCCTTTATGGCCGGTCTTTACCAGGTGAGGGTAGTCCACGGTAAAGGGACCGGTACCCTGCGCCAGGTAGTTCGTGAGAAGCTTGCCAAACATCCTCTGGTGAAATCATACCGCCCCGGCGGCTATGGAGAGGGGGGCGAGGGGGTTACCATAGCCACCCTTGCCCCAAGGTAATCCCCCCAATCATCATTGAAAGAGAAGGGGCTTTTAGCTATAATAGCTATACTTCCACCGTGGTGAGTGTAGCCCAGTGGTCTAAGGCGCCAGGTTGTGGCCCTGGAGAACGAGGGTTCAAATCCCTCCACTCACCCCACCATATTCTTATCCGCCCCTCGCCTGTGGTTGGCGAAAACCCAGGCCCGTGTTCTCTTGATAAAGTCTCTGACCTCTTCATCAGTTCTGAAATCTTCTTCACCGAAGTAGTCACGATGAATCATCTTATCAACCGGCCTCATTAGCTTGGGCCTCGATTTATAAGCGGGATAGCCCAAGGCGACCATATCATAGATATCCATCTCGGGGGGTATGTGTAAAAGGTCCTTTAATGCGCAATGGTTATAAGGTGATGCCACCACAGATACCCACTGGCTGGCAAGCCCCAGCGTCGTAGCCGCCAGAAGCATATACAAAAAAGCATTGGCCATGCTGGAGATGTAAATTGACTGCCTTAAATGCGAGTCATATCTTACAACCATGGGCAACCCCACCTGAGTTCTGGTATCGCCAAATAGCAATATAAAAACCGGGGCATTCTGGTACTCCATTTCCGTGTCAAGCCAAGACTGCAGTTTCCGTCGCATCCATGGCTCACACATATCTTCCATGTTGGAGAATCCCGAGGCACCAGCAGGACGTGGTGGCCTGACAATTCCCATAACACCATCCTTTAATTTCTTATCCTTGATGACGACAAACTCCCACGGCTGTGAATTAAAACCCGAGGGAGCCCAGCGGGCCGCCTCAATAATCTTGTCCACATACTCATCAGGTATAGGGGCTGGCTTAAACCGGCGGATACTCCGTCTATTTTTAGCTAATTCCAGGAAACTATCGTAATCCATCGTAACCCCCTTTGTTAATAAATATTGCAGATAATAAGTATAGGCACAACTCACCCGCCAAAGCAATAGCCCCAGAAAACTAACGGACTCTCATTGACAAGAATACGCGGTGACACTAGAATGCTAGCGGCGCCCATAGCTCAGCGGATAGAGCATCGGTCTTCGGAACCGAGTGTCGGGGGTTCGAATCCCTCTGGGCGCGCCA
>CAZUHO010000119.1:0-3137 GCA_964620725.1 uncultured Dehalococcoidales bacterium | reverse complement strand
GCCTCCTCCACTGCCTCTAGCATCCTGAAGTCGGTAATGCTATCACCCACCACCACCCAGTTGGATAAGGGCTGGTCGTATTTATCGGCGAATTTATTCAGGGCGGCTACCTTGCGCCTGCCTCCCACCGGCTTCACCTGGCTTATTGCCTCACCCAGCCTGGTAGCCGGTATTTGCTTCCAGAAGAAGCGGTCAAGGCTCTGCTTAATCCGCTTATCATCGGTGGGAGGGTGCAGCTTCAGTATGTCTTGCTCGGCCTGCTGCAACAGTTTCTGGTCTTCTTGACGTAAAGTTGCCCGGAGCTTATCCAGGGGGAAGGATGTGCAGGCGACATTATGGGCGTAAATGTCTAGTTTCTGGGTGATGCGAAAGGCGTATTGTTCATAGCTGGTGCTGATGCAGAATACCCTCCAGCCGTTGGACTGAAGGTGGGAGATAAGCTTTTGGGCGCCGCCGGTGAGGCTGGACTCGGCGGCTAGGGCGGTGATATTAGCCTCGGATATATTGTGGAGTATCAGGAAGGGAACGATAAGGGCCAGGGTATCGCCGGGTTCATAGCCCTCTTTTTCTTCAAGCGTCAGCAGGTCATCATAGCGGCTGATAACCTCAAAGATCCTGTCGCCGTTGGGGAAGAGCTTCATCAGCTCATAGGCATTATCTTGAGGTGCCAGAGGTCCTTCAAGGTCAAAGCAGATGAAGCTCGTCATTGATATGCCTCTTTTAATTGCTCGTTTATCTTGTCGGTCAGATTGTACCCTTTAATCGGTCTCCCTTCATAATCAACCACTTTTTTGTCAGCCGTTATCTCAATCTTGCCCTGACTGAAAGCCTTGAGGGTGGTTATTATCAGCGGAAATTCCCTGGCTAGCCCGTGTTTGCGGATAAGCTGAAAGAGGGGATTATTCTCACCCTGGCTTTTTTTAATCTCTTCTACCGGCTGCCCCTCTATTTCCTGCCAGTATTTATCAAATGGCTCGCCCCTTATGGAGAGGGTGCAGTAGGTTACCGGCGGTCCCATGTCCAGCTCCGGGGTTACCAGGTGCATCATTACCCCCGTTTCCTCAGCCTTACTATCAATCAGTTGCCAGATTACCTCCTGCCAGGTTCCTTTCGGTCCGCCGGGGAGGGCAGGGTGGAGGTTAATCATATTGTATCTACGGCACATCTCCTCGCCGACGATAAGCATATAGCCCGCCAGAACGCAGAGGTCGGGGTGGAAGTCCTTTAGCCTTTTCATCACTTCACGGTCATATTCAAGCCGCCACCCTGCTCCTTTATCGGCTTTAAACCTCTGGTAGGAAAAGCAGACGAGGGGTACGGCGTAACCCTCTACCAGTTTGAGGAATAAATCGCTCTCGCTTGCTTCCCCTGGCTCACGATTGCAGAAAATGAAGGCGAGCTCAGCCTCAATTTCGCCCAGGGCTATACCCCGTTGTACCACTGTCAGCAAGTCCCTGGCTGCCTTATCCCTGCCTGTGGAAAACCAGCCAAGTTTATACATCAGTGCTATCCTCGCCTTTGCTTCCTCAGCTTTGTCCAGGCGCTGGCGAAATGGATGAAAGGATTGGTCACACGCCCTGAAATTTTACCCTTTTTCAGGGCCTGAAGGAAGTCGTCCTTGCCCTTGAAATCGGGCATCTCAACATAGGCGTTGCCAATCTCGCGGAGGGTGTGGGCATCACTACCGGCGCTCTTTATGATGCCGTGTTTTTCGGCAAAGGCTAGGGCTTTAGCCGAAGTCGGGGGGAAGAAAATCCGTGAATTGAACACCTCTACCATATCAATCTGGTCGGCTATTTTCTCTATCATATTGTTGTGCAGGGCAGAACTGCGCAGAAAGTCAAAGGGGTGGGGTATGCATATCAGGCCACCCTGAGCCCTGATTTGAGCTATTACCTCTTTTACCGGGATTCGGCTGGGTATGGTCTCTTCCAGGAACATGCCCATAATCTCGCCGTCTGGAGTCATGATTTCCTCAGCCACAATCACCTTAAAGGGGGCCATATCCCGCATCTTTAAAGCCCCTTCGGTGGTGCCATGGTCAGAGATAGCAATGCAGTTTATCCCGACCTCAAGGCAGCGACTAACTATCTTCTCCAGCGGTGTATTGCAGTCCACAGAGTATTCGGTATGAACATGAAGGTCAGCTTTTAACAACTTTTTTAACTAACTCTTTCTAGGTACTCCCCAGTACGCGTGTCAACCTTAACCGTATCCCCGTTGTTGATAAAGAGGGGGACCTGAATGGTGATGCCGGTCTCCAGCTTAGCCGGTTTATTGCCGGCGGTGGCGGTATCCCCCTTGAAGCCGGGGCCGGTCTCAACCACCTGGAGCTCAACGGTAATAGGCATTTCCACACCCACCAGCTTGCCCTTATGGTTTAATACCTCCAGCGACATCCCCTCCTTCAGGTAGCTAAGGGCATCACCGAGCTGGCTGGAAGTGAGGGGTAGCTGTTCAAAGTTTTTCTCGTCCATGAAGTAATATAAATCGCCGTCATTATAAAGATACTGCATGTTGCGTTGTTCCAGGCGTACCCGGGCAAACTTTTCGCTGGCTTGAAAAGAGCGCTCTATGGTATGGGCGCTGCGGATATCGCGGAGTTTAAGCCTGGTCTGGGCACTGCCGCGTCCCATCTTAATATGCTGGTGGTCAAGGACCTGATATAGCTTGCCCTCAAGCTCAATGATAATCCCTTTCTTTAGCTCACCGCTGTCTATCATCTTAGGCTCCGTATCGTTATTTCCTGGCTTTCGAGATTTCCCTGACCTTTCCCTTTTCCATTATGACTAGGTCCTCAATCCTCACCCCTCCCCACCCATTAATATAGATGCCAGGCTCAATGGTGAAGACCATGCCCTCAGACAGTTTGTCGGAAGAGTTTGGGCCGAGGCGGGGTTGTTCGTGTGGGGCAAGCCCTACGCCGTGACCCAAGCCGTGACCGAAGGCTTCGCCGTAGCCTGCTTCCTCAATAATTACTCTGGCTAGATTATCAGCCTCAGCGCCAGTCATTCCTTCCTTAATTATAGCCATTGCCCCAAGCTGGGCGCCAAGAACAATGTCATAGAGCTTTTTAAATTTATCATCGGGAGTGCCAAGGCAGATAGTCCGGCTCAGGTCGCTGCCGTAGCCTTCAA
>CAZUHO010000118.1:0-3157 GCA_964620725.1 uncultured Dehalococcoidales bacterium | reverse complement strand
AAATTAATTTTACTTACCGAGCTTGGCGCCACAGTAGGAGCAAAACTTGCTGCCGGGAGGATTGGCACGGGAGCACTTCTTACAGATTAGGTCGGTATCTACGGAGCTATCACCCATATACAGCTTGACGTGAGGCCAGGGAATTTCTATATCTTCCTCATCGAAGACCCGCTTAATTCTTCTCCTGAGTTCGCCCATAACCTCCCACTGCATCATGGGTCGGGTGTCGCCGACGGCTCTGATGATTATACCTGAATCGCCGAATTCTTCTACCCTGAGTAACCAGGGCGTTTCCGATATTATCTTATCTTTCCACTTGGGGTCTTTAGCCATTTTTTCCCAAGTTTTCTTAATTAAAGCCATTACTTTGTCGAGGTCTTCCTTGTAGGCGACACCAACCTCGAAGAAGGCTCTGGATATCGAGCGGGTGTAGTTAGAGGATACCTTGATTTCGCCGTTGGGAACGACATGGAGAATACCCTTTAGGTCTCTGATTACCGTCCGCCTCAAGCCGAGCTCCTCCACCTCGCCGGTTAAATCAGCGATTTTAACTATATCGCCTATGTTATAGTGGTCCTCGAGCATAATCACAAAACCGCCGATAAAGTCACGAATCGAGTTCTGGGCGGCAAAGCCGATGGCGATGCCAGCCACGCCGGCGCCGGCGAGCAGCGGGGTAATATCCAGCCCCAACTCGGAGAGAATCATGAAGAAGGCGACGATGAAGATAAATATGCCCAGAGCCTGGGCGGTGATTCGGCTCAGTGTTTTCGACCGCTGGCTTAAGTATATTTTAGACCCGCGCCTTTTACTCCGGCTCGTGAGGTATCGCCTGACGAAAATCGGCATTATTACGCCGAGAATTTTATAAATCAGCCATGCGACCACGATGATGCTGAAGATACGGATGCCGTGCTCCACAAGCCATTCGCCTATTCCCTCTAGGGTTGGACCAAGGTCAACGCCGTAGAGGGTGACGGCGACCGCGGCGACAGCGAGGGCTAGGAGTATACCGCCGACAAGGGCGATGGCAAGGCTCAGCGATTTTTCAATGTTTTCTTTTTGCCCCTGCCACTGCTCCGGCACCATTTTATCTACGAGCCAGGGGGTCCAGCGCCTCAGCAGGAAGAAGAGGATGATGCCGACGCCAACGGCGGCTAATATCCAGAGGTTGTTTAGCGTAAAACAACCCGACGCATCTATCATAGCACTCGCCATACTCATATTAGCTTGGCTTATTATACCACAGTATCATTTTTTGCAAACGCTGGACTGGAAAATAGTCCCAGTGGTATATTTGAGATAGTAAAAAAGTAGAGATTGGAGGGCTAATTATGCTGGAAACGCTTTCCACTGAGATTCTTTAAGGGGGTATAAGAAAGGGAGGGGGCTTAGCCCCCTCCCTTTACTCTTCCTATAGGCTACTGGCTATTGTAGGGCATAGACTATCTCGAGCGTGGCGCAGTCAACACCGCTGTCATCCTCAACGGCAACGTCCAGAAATCCGTTGCTGGTGAGCCCATCCAGAAGCCCTTCTGCAGCCAAATCTAATACGATTATCTCGGTGTCTCTCAAATCTATGTCAAGGTTAGGGGTGAAGGGGGGGCCGAGGTATCTCGACCATGCCCACAGTGAGTCATTATTTTTTATAAAACCTAAGGTCATGGTATCGTTCTCAAAGGCAGAGTCGTTGTTATTGATTATAATAGCCAGTGTCGCCGATTCAATTTGACAGCCGGCGACGGGAGCCAGACTCAAGAAGGTATGGGCCCAATAGCCGTCCATCGAGGTGTCGTCGCAATTGCGGGAACCTGTGGGGCCAACGTAGTTGTCAGCTATCCAATTTAGTAACGCCGTACTTGGAGCAGGAGATTCCTCTGGTGCCCCAAAGTCATCGCAGACACAGGCGCTAAGGGTTAACGTCTCCTGCTGAACGAGGACCTGGAAATTACATTGGCAAGGCGTTACATTACAGGTTGCTTCTAGGTTGACATCATAGGAACCGGAGGTGGTAGGGGTGAACGAGAATTCATACCAAGGTAGGGTAGAGGGCTGCTCGTAAGTGGGTACACTATCACCCAGAGGAGAGGTAACCGTCCAGTCATAATCACCTAACAGGCAGTCGGGAATAGGGAGACAAGAGACGTTGAAAGATATGTTGATTGCCGTCTCCGGGGGGAGGACTATCGGTCCCACGGTGGAAGCCGCTCCACAGGTGGCAAAGCCGGTGCCTTCAGGCCAGGATACCTCTACCGCGTCCCACTGGCACGAACAGGGAGCCACCTGAATCTTATCGATGCGTATATAGGTGGTGGCAGGCGGGCAAGATGCGCCATCACAAGATGCGTTTAAAACAGCTGTAAAACTGCCCGCACTCGCCGGAGAAAATGAAGCGGGCAAGCCGACCCCTGTCCTGGGTTCCTCCGGGGAACCGGCCGACTTTGTGACCTCCCAAGTATAGCTCGGCTGGCAACCTTCACTGCAGCTAATACTTGAGTTTATGGAAACAGCCGTGCCCGGGGATACCCAGGATATAGGTACGGTGCTTCCATAGTCGCCAGTCCACGTTTCTGGTGAAGAGCCAGTCCAGCTTACAGTTACCGGGTTCCAATTTAAGCAGGAACAGGGTTGGCAGCTGATGCCGGTGGCCAGAAGCAATCCAATAGCTATCACTACTATTGGTATTATCTTTCTTGACTTAGACATTTTATCCTCCTTTCCCTCTCTTACCGTGATGATATAGCCATTATACCTGACTGTCAATCCCCCGTTACCAGAGGGCTGGACTTAGATGGGGCGGGATGGTATATATTAAGTAATAAAGGGTTGGAGGTGAGCTATGCTGGAAACGCTTTCCACTGAGGTTCTTGAGGCTGTCTTTGATGCACTGCCGGTAGATATAACCTTCATTGATGAGACTGATACCGTCAGATATTACAGCCGGGGCGAGAAGAGGATATTCAGGCGGACCCCGGCGGTGATAGGCAGAAAGGTGCAGCAGTGCCACCCCCAGCAGAGCATACATAAGGTAAGTCAGGTGGTAGGCGACCTGAAATCGGGCGCAAGGGATGTAGCCGAGTTCTGGATTGAGCTTAAAGAGCGTAGGATATATATCCGCTATTTCCCGGTCAAGGACAAAGCCGGCAACTACCTTGGC
>CAZUHO010000117.1:0-3225 GCA_964620725.1 uncultured Dehalococcoidales bacterium | reverse complement strand
CTTTGGTTAATTTGCCAGATAGCGAACAAAAATAAAAAGGCTAACTGCCGATTTTGACATACAGTTAGCCTTTAGCTTCCCCTTTCTTTCTGAAGCTGCCTGTAATTACACCACCTTTATGGATTACCCAAGTGGTCACAATCCGTACCTGTGTAGTTATGTATAGAATAACACACTTTCTCTATTTGTCAAGGGTTGGGCTGGAAACTTCGTATGGTGCGTGAAGGGCGTTAGCCTTTTAAGGACGGCGCTCTTTGTCTTCGTAGACCCTTATTCTTCTCAGCTTTAAAATGACGAAGACCTTTTTACCCGCCACCAGGTTCATGTCCTCAAATATGTGGTGGGGCATCCTGGCGGTTAGCTCCTTGGTGCCAGCCTTGAGCCCGATTCTAACTGCCTCCTGGGTGGGGCTGACGCTGGTAATAGTCCCCTTAAAGCGGTTCACCGCCGGTCCCACTGGTTTGGTTTCGGATATATGAATATCGTGGGGGAAGATGGCAATCCTTTTAGCCAGATTTCCAATGTGGGGGACAATTATCGTCAGCCCGCCACAGCCAACCTCCATGACCCCCCTTCCCAGACTGCGGCAGTAGTCGCAGTCCAGTATATTCGGCGCCCCGATAAAATCGGAGACCCTTTCGTTCTGGGGGTAGAAAAATACCTCTTCTGGCTTGCCTACCTGCTCCAGCTGGCCATCCTGGAGGACGGCTATCCTGTCCGCCATCTCCTCCGCCTCCTGGAGGTCGTGGGTTACGTATATCGTGGTAATCCCCAGCCTTTGTTGAAGCTGCCTTAATTCGGTGCGCAGGTACTTGGTGGTGGGCACATCAAGGCTGGACAGGGGCTCATCGAGGAGCAGTACCCTGGGTGATGGGGCGAGGGCGCGGGCGAGAGCCACCCGTTGTTTTTCACCGCCACTCAGGTGTTTGGGGTAGCGTGACGAGAGGTGCTCTATCTTCATCATCTGGAGCAGCTTTTTTATCTTGGCTTCCGTCTGGTCTGGGGGTTGTTTTTTGGCTCTCAAGCCGTAGGCGATATTGGCGGCGACGTCAAGGTGGGGGAATAAGACCAAATCCTGAAAGAGGTAGCCCACCTCCCGTTTGTGAGCCGGCAGCTTGTCCACCGGCGCGCCATTAAATAACACCGAGCCTTCGTAGTCGGTCAATCCGGCAATAATGTTAGCTATGGTAGTCTTGCCGGCACCGTTCGGCCCCAGTAAAACCAATAGTTCTTTGTCCCGTATCTTCAGGTTCACATCGCGGCAGATGTACTGGCATATATTTTTTAGCTCAATAGAAGGCATATCATCTCCACCTGGTGGTTACTCTGGCTTCCATATACTGGAAAAACCTTTCAAAGGCGAGGCACATCACGGCTAGCACTATTAGACAGACAATGATGATATCGATACGAATCAGGCTTTCCGCCCTCATCATCAGGGCGCCGATGCCGGTGGGGATAGCCACCATCTCGGCGGCGATTATTACCCGCCACGCCATCCCCGCTTCCAACCTCAGCCCGGTGAAGATGTTGGGCAGGGCGAGGGGGATGGCTACGGTGGTCAGGATCTTGAAATCGGATGCCCCCAGCGTTCTGGCTACCCGGATATAGTCCTTGTCCACGTTTCTGATACCGGTAACCGTGTTGTAGAGAACGGGGAAGAAGGAGCAGATAAATATTATGGCGATGGGCAGAAGCTCGTTTATGCCAATCCACAGCATGAGCAGGGGTAGCCAGCCCAGGGCGGGGATGGGGTAAAACAGGCTGATTATGGGGTGCAGCGCCTTGTTAAAATTCTCCCTCCACCCCATTACTATGCCCACGGCTATGCCCGCTATGGAGCCGGTGATGAAGCCGATTAGAACCCTTGTCAGGCTAGCCAGAAAATTATCCCCCAGCACGCCGTTGGCGGCAAGGTGATAGAATTCCATGACCACCACCGAGAAGGGGGGAAAAGAAAGCTCACCCGGGACCAGGTTAAATCTGGCCACCAGTTCCCAGAGAGCCAGGAATACGGCTACCGGTAACAGCCCCCACCCCGGTCTTAATTTCTTAAGCATTATTCACCTTCCAGAAATCTTAAGTCCAGAATGTCTTCGGCGTTAAAGCTGCTCTTTATATAACCCAGCCCGGCAATATAGTCTATGGTCTCCTGGACTATCTCCGGGTCAATGTCGGTGGTGTATTCCAGCCGGCCCATAGAGCGCAGTAATACCTCAGGGGTGATTTCCAGCTCGCTGGCAACCCCGGCAGCCTCAGCCGGGAAGACATTGCCGCCGGTGGTCTGCAGTTGGTCAGCCACGACTTCGGCGGCTTCTTCCGGGTGCTCATTTAACCAGTCGGTTGCCCTTTGTGATACCGTTACCAGTTTACTTACCACCTCAGGTTGGTTATCTATCAAGTCCTGCTTGACCACCAGCACGCTGCCCTGCATCTCAGGCCAGATATCCTGGCTCATCAAAAGCATTTCAAAACCAAGTTCTTCAGCCATGGTTGCCCACTGCTCGGGGAGAAAGGCGGCATCCAGCTGTCCCGTCTTGAGCGCTAAAACCAGTGTTGGCGGGTTCATGCGCTGGGCATTAGCCAATATCTTATCTTCATCAAGATTATAGTTATCTATCGTCCTGTGCAGGAGCACGTCAACGGCGCCGCCTTCCCTAACGCAGCCGAGGCGAATATCGGGTTCTTCTAGGTCGTTAATCGTCTTTATCTTATCCGGGTCAACCACCAGCCCGTAGCCGTACTTATGGGTCCCGGCGACGATTCTTATGGGCACGCCGCCGTTGGCGTAGACATTTATCGCCGGCACCAGGCAGATGTAGGCGACATCAATATCGCCCCGGGCTAGGGCTGAAGCCAGAGCCATGCCGGTAACATAGCTCTCGTAGGTGGTGAGTTTTAATCCCTCCTCTTCAAACCAGCCCTTGTCCTGGCTGATATAGGCGCAGGCGGCATGGTCCATAAACTCCACCGCCATGCCAATCGGCTCCTCCTCCGGGGCAGGACAGCCAGTGATAGGGATAACTAATAACGAACCGGCTAATAGTAGAACCAGTAACTTTTTCACGTTTCCCTTTCTAGATTGATGGCTATATTGCGTTTGATATAGCGTTAGCTAAAAAATTATTCCACCTTCTTCACAAACTCCTCGAACTTAGCCCGCAGCTGCTTGTATTGTGCCACCGCCTTTTTTCCTTCCTCGGTTAGTCTGGTACGTCCTCCCCC
>CAZUHO010000116.1:0-3228 GCA_964620725.1 uncultured Dehalococcoidales bacterium | reverse complement strand
TAAGAAGCAAGACCTAATGGGCGGGCGGGTGGGAAGAAAAACGTAAGCCAAAAACGGCGAGGGGTGGGGGAAAGAAGAAAAACCTGAAGTGGAGAGAAATGCCGGAACTACCTGAAGTAGAAACCATAAAGAACGAGCTAGCTCCCCATATTATCGGTCACACTATCAGCGGCGTTACCCTTTTCTGGGAGGGCATAGTGAAAAAGCCGTCGCTGGAGGAATTCTGCTCCCGTATCATGGGACAGAAGATAACCGGCATAGGGCGGCGGGGAAAGTACCTGATTTTCAGCTTAAGCGGCGGCGAGACGCTAATCATACACCTCAAGATGACCGGCTCGCTACTGCTAAAACCGCCGGATAGATTCATCAGGGCTATAATCCACCTCGACGATGGCAGCGAAATCTACCTCCGTGACCCGCGAAAGTTCGGGGTGATGTGGCTGGTAGAAGACAAAAATACCATCACCGGTAAGCTTGGCCCCGAACCCCTGAAAGCCGACTTTACCCCCAAAGTTTTAGCCCAGCGCCTGAGCAAGCGCACGGCACCGATAAAAGCCCTCCTTTTCGACCAGAAATTCATCGCCGGCATCGGCAATATGTACGCCGACGAAGCCCTATTCCGGGCGGGAATCCACCCGCTAAGATCAGGGAAAAGCCTATCACCAAAAGAGATTGAGCGACTTCACCGCGCCATCCGGCAGGTTTTAGGGGCAGCCATCAATAACAAGGGAGCCAGCGTGGATACCTACTTTCGTCCCGACGGGCAAAAAGGCACCGCCCATTTTGAGTTCAAGGTTGCCCACGGACGGGGTAAAGATTGCCCCAGGTGCGGCACGCCAATTGAGCGCATAGCGGTTAGAAACCGGGGCAGCTACTTCTGCCCCAAATGCCAATCAGCGGAAGCCCGGTAGTCCTCCCCCGGAGGACTCAGCAAGCCAAGCGGGGACCATAATGCCCAGACTAAGGAGCAAACCGAAGTTCCAAAAGACGATTGCCCCGTAAGCGATAACGAAGCATGAGGTGGATATCACTGCCAGCCTGGGGAATCGCCGGTAAAGGTCCCATAAAATGATTACGCAGATGATGGTGCCCACCAGCTTAAGCAACATGAGGTTGCCCTGAGCCACCAAAGGCACCATAAGGGGGTTACCTTCTACCAGCAAGTCATTGCCAACAAGAGCGTGAGTCAGCAAGCCATCCGAGATTATAAAAATAGCCAACATACCAAGGAGATATATCATTTACTCTCACTCTCTCACGACAATAATACTCAAGAAAGCAAAACCGATTATAATGTGCCAGCTGGCAAATGTCAAGACGACTGGTAATACATTAGTAATACTTTAGTAATACCTCATATTACACCATCTTGCCTCAGCTTAGCCAGCTCGCCCTCACCCATGCCCAGCAGCTCCTTATAAACATAGTCATTATCCCCACCCCGCCCCGGAGCCGCCCGACTATATCTTGCCGGCGTATCAGATAGCCTTACCGGCACACCGTCAGATATGGTCTTGCCCAGCTCAGGGTGGGCAAGCTCAACAAAGAAGCCCCTCTCCTTTAGCTGGGGGTCTTTAGCTAAATCGCTGGCATCCTGCACCACCCCGGCGGCAACCCCCTGCTTCTGGATTAAAGCCATTACCTCCTCAGCGGTGTGCTCTTCTGTCCACTTTCCCACCAATCTGTCCAGCCTTACTTTATTCTTCAGACGCCCGGCAAAGGTAGCCAGCTTTTTATCCTCAGCCCAGGGCGGGTTGCCCAAAGCCCGCTTGAACCCCTGCCACTCCTCATCGGTGAAAACGGCGATAGCACACCAGCGGTCATCCCCCTGGCAGCGATATACCCCGTGAGGTGCCGCCTCCGCCGAGCTGTTGCCCACCGGCTCCACCTCCCTGCCCTCAATCTGATAGTCCATAATGGCGCCGCCCAGTAAGCTCGCCATCGCCTCCACCTGGGAGACATCTATATACTGCCCCTCACCCGTCTTCTGCCGGTATTCCAGCGCCCCGAGCAGGGCAAGGCAGGCTACCAGACCGGCGACATGGTCGGCGTAAGAAGTGCCCAAACCCAGCGGCGGCTTGCCGGGAAAAGAAGTAAGATAGGTCATGCCGGAGAAGGCTTGAATGGTGGCGCCGAAGCCGGTGTAGTCCCGCCAGGGACCTGTGTTGCCCATGGTTGACATGCTGAGCATAATAATGTCCGGCTTTATCTCTTTGAGATTATCGTAGTCAAGCCCCCAGTTAGCCATCACCCGAGGGGTAAAGTTCTCCACCACGGCGTCGCTTATCTTAACCAGCTTTTTAGCTAGAGCTATCCCCTCCGGCTTACTGAGGTTCAGGGTTATGCCCCGCTTGTTGCGGTTCCAGGTGTTATAGTAGCCGCGGCTGAACTTGTCCTCCGCCTGGGGCATAGGCGGCTGGACTTTAATCACCTCAGCGCCAAAATCAGCCAGTATCCTGGTGGCATAGGGTCCCGCCAGCACCCAGGTGAAGTCAAGGATGCGGAGGTTTTTTAAGACGCTTTCGTTTGTCATTTTTTTATCTATTCCCACCCACCACCCCCAAGGCATTCTTTCCCGCCCTCCCACCCTAAGGGCGGGGATAAGCCGCAAAGCCTATTGGGCGGGCGGGTATGGGAAGCAAAACGCCCGAAAATGGGGGCGGGGAACTTATACTTCTTGCCCGTCTGGGGGTGCTCAACCTCAACCCAGAAATGGCGCGCCTCAAGCTGGGGGCTTTTCAGAAGCCCCGATATTGAACTGACCTCCGCCCAGGGGAAGCGCATCGCCTGCCCCTTCTCCACCAGCTCAGCGACAGTATGGCTTTTTGTCCACCGCTCTAACACCTCAATGACATGGTCAAGGTGCTCAAGCTGGTATTCTCTGTCCTGCCATCTTTTATCAGCCAGGTCTTCCGCCATGCCCTCGGAGGCAAGCCACTCCACCAGCGTCTGCCACTGGTAAAACAAAGAAAGCAGGATGTAGCCGTCCTTACAGGGGAAGATGCGGAAGGCGCCGTTCCAGTAGAGACTGCCCTGGCGCTTAGCCACCACCCCCTGGTAAAAGTAGCGCACCAGGACATGGTCAAGGGCGGAGGCGACGCACTCCTCTAGCGAAATATCAATGTGCTGACCTCTGCCCGAAGAACGGCGATGCCATAATGCCAGCAGGACGCCGATGGCGGCAAAGAGCGAGCCGAGATAATAGCTTTGGTTGCCGAAGGGCTTGAG
>CAZUHO010000115.1:0-3280 GCA_964620725.1 uncultured Dehalococcoidales bacterium | reverse complement strand
AGAGCAGGACTTACCCCTCAACCCGATGAAGATATCGGGTGTTTGCGGTCGGCTGTTGTGCTGCTTGGCCTATGAAAGCGAGCAGTACCATGACATGAAGGGGAAATTGCCCAGGGAGGGTCAGCGGGTAAAAACTCCCTTGGGGGAGGCTGTGGTGGTGGGGGGTAATCCGCTCAAGGAAACAGTGTGGGTTGAGCTGGAAACCCAGGCAAGGGTGGAATTACCTCTGAGCAAGGTTACAATTGAAGGGCGCCCGCCCAAGAAGGGCTAGTTCTTATTGAGGCAGGTATTTTTGCCACTGGCTGTGGATTTGCTGGTGGCCCCGAGGCAGGTAGAAGAAGCTGCCACCCTTTGGCGGTGCCGGCTGCCGGCTTAGTTTCATCCCCGCTTCTTTAGGTGTTTTGCCCGCCTTACGCCGATTGCAGTTTGTGCAGGCGCTGACCACATTTTCCCAGACGTGCTCCCCACCCCGGTATCGGGGGAGGACGTGGTCCAGGGTAAGCTGGTGGGTCTGCTTGCCGCAATACTGACAGGTAAATTGGTCACGGTGGAAGACCTCAAGGCGGGTGAGCTTCCTCTGGGGTCGGGGGCGCTTAATCATAGAGGCGAGTCGTATTACTGAGGGAACAGAGAAGCTCTGGCTGGCGGAGTGGATAAATCCGGTGCCATTCTCCAGCATCTCGGCTTTGCCGTAATGGAGCAATACTACCGCCCGCCGCACTCGACATATATTGAGTGGCTCGTAGCTTTGATTTAATACCAGGACAGGAAGGTTTACCATCTCTACGGCATTCATCAATATAAAACCTGCCTATTTTACTAAAAAACTCTGCAGCTATGCAAATTAGCGGCTAGCCCCGGCGTCCCCTCCGGCTGCGGGTTACCTTCTTTCGGCGGGCGGTGGCGTCAGTCCGGTAGTCGGGAGCAGTAATAGTGAATATCATGCTGAGTTGGTGGTCGAGGAAGCGTGAGGCTATGGGGCTGTCCATATCATCTGTTATCAAGCGGGTAGTAATTACAGTGGGTAGCTGGGCATTGTAGCGGTGGTTGATAATCTGATAGAGTTTTTCCCGTGCCCATGGAGTGGTTGACTGCTCGCCGAAGTCATCCAGTATGAGCAGGGGGGCGTTCTTTGCCTCTTCGAAGAGCTGGTCATAGGTCACCGTCCCCTCCGGGCTGAAGGTGAAGCGCAGGTGGTCAAGGAAGTCGGGCACCACCTCAAACCTGGCCGGTTTTCCCTCTTTGAGGCGGTAGTTGGCGATGGCAACCGCCAGGTGGGTCTTGCCGCAGCCGGTTTCTCCTTGGAATACCAGCCAGCCTTCGGGTGATTTGGCAAAGTCGAGGGCTAGGCGGTATGCCTCCTCCAGATTCTCCTGCTCTGCCGGCGGCAGATTGACCCGCTTCTTAAAATTGTCAAAGGTCATGTTTTTGAGCAGCGCTAGGTCGAGACCGCTATATCGCTGGAGGAGGGCTTTACGCTCTTTATCCAGTTCTTTCTGGACACAGCGGCAGTTGATAACCCGACTGTAATCGGGCTTGCCTGATGAGAGGCGGGGGTGAACAAACCCCGCTCCCTGGCAGATAGGGCAGGCTGAGCTTGGTGACACCTCTTCCGGCTCCTCAGTGCCTGACAATGTGTCCGTATTTTTGTTTGGCGTATTTGTCTGGGCCTGTTTTTTTAGAATCTCGCTGATATGTTCCATCACCCTTACCTTCTGTTGACCAGCGCTCCAGAATCTTGGCAATATACCTCCAGCTTCTTTTGTTAAGGGAAACTGCCTCTTTGATGGCCTCTCTTATCCATGCCTCAGGGTATAGTTTCTCGGCGTCGCGCAGCTCATCGGCAATGAGCGGAGTTAGCATGCCGATGTTCTGTTCATAGAGGGTGAAGATGTCAGGCGGCGCCTCGGTTTCAATATAGGGTTGTTCTTTTGTCTTCAGTCCGCTCAGGGCAAGTTCCCCGTTTTGAATTTTAGCCGCCGTCTGTTTATCAGACTCGGTGTTAAGAAAATAGACGTCCTCAGGCGTCCCATCCCTGTCCAGTACGATATGAAGGATGGTGCCCCGCTTGGTCGCCATTTCCAGGGCGTTGCGCAATACCTTTTCCGGCGGAGACGCTCTCGCCAGGCTGCTCATCAGGCTCTTGCTGCCCAGCAGTTCCTTATAGGTGGTAAAGCGGGGGTAACCCCTTTTCTGGTAGAGGGTCTGGAAGATGTGGAGGGTTGTTTTCAGCTCGGCGATATCGCTGATTTGGGGCAGCAGGGCACTGAAGAAAGAATTGGGTATGGCGGTAAACTTCGTCCTGGCGGGAAAACCGGTAAACTGCTTCATAACAGGCTCGGCTCTTCATTGGTAATATTGGAAAACTTCGCCATCTTGGGCTTGAAAAGTAGCTTAATTTCACCGGTGGGACCGTTGCGGTGCTTGGCGATTATGATGTCAGCCGGCGGTGGGTAGCTTTCGCCGGGGTGTTCCTTTTCCCATTCCTCTCTGGTGGGGTAGTAGTATTCATCGCGGTAGATGAAGACGACGACATCGGCGTCCTGTTCAATGCTGCCGCTTCCCCTGAGGTCGGAGAGCTGTGGTTTGTGCGAAGCGCGCCACTCGGCGGCACGGCTCATCTGGGATACGGCAATCACCGGGACATTAAGCTCCCGAGCCAGCGCCTTGAGGGAGCGGGAGATGTGGCTGATCTTCTCAACCTCGTCCCTTCCCTCCCCGTACATCAGTTGCAGGTAGTCAACGATAATCAGGTCAACGCCACGCTCAAAGTGGAGGCGGCGGGCTTTGCTTCTCATCTCGGCTACCCGCAGTTGGGGGGTATCATCAATATAGATTGGTGCTTCGGAAAGCCTGCCGATGGCGTCCATAATCCTTTTTTCCTGCTCTTCGGTGTGGAGCCCGAGGCGCACCCGTCGGGAATCAACCTCAGCTTCGCTGGAGAGGAGGCGAAGAACCAGTGGCTCCCGTGCCATCTCCAGGCTGAACAGGGTCACGCAGGCTCCCTGCTCCACGGCGGTATTGCGGGCAAGGCTGAGGGAGAGGCTTGTTTTGCCCATGCTCGGTCTGCCGGCAATGATAATCAGGTCTGAGCGCTGAAATCCGCCGAGGAATTCATCCAGGCCGGTGAAACCGGATAATACGTAGGGGACTAGCCCCTTGGGGCGACCTTCTTCCTCAACGGCGGCAGCGGTTTCAAAGTACCTATCCAGCACCTGCCGGATATGGGTGAGGTCTTGCGAGCTTTGCCCGTGGCGCAGCCGAAAGAGGAAATCCTCTG
>CAZUHO010000114.1:0-3317 GCA_964620725.1 uncultured Dehalococcoidales bacterium | reverse complement strand
AGATTAAGTCCGGGGTACGGTGCATTATCATCCCCGGCTCGCAGCAGGTATACCTTGACGCCCTGGCTGAGGGGCTTATAGAGGTATTTATAACCGCCGGGGCTATAGTCAGCCCCCCCACCTGCGGTCCCTGCCTGGGCGGGCACATGGGGGTCCTGGGTGACGGCGAGAGGTGCATATCCACCACCAACCGCAACTTCGTGGGCAGGATGGGCAGCCCCAAGTCGGAGGTCTATCTGGCTAATCCCGCCGTTGCCGCCGCCAGTGCTATAATGGGTAAGATTGTAAGCCCGGGGGAGATTAAATAAGGAAGGGGCTGAAATAAAAGAGAGCCTCAAAGAGGAAGGGCACACCATTGAGCCGGACAGGAGCGGCAAGCCCAAAAAAGTGAGGGATTTTGAAAAGGTACTGGTGTAGGGGTAAATAGAAATGTCAGAAGTTGAGGAAGTTGCAAAAGCCGCAGCTGAAGCTTCAAAGTTTGGAACAAAAGCATTGGAAACAACGGAGAGGCTTGGCTCTTTCGCTGCGAAAGTCTTCAAAGAACCAATTAGAGATGCTGTTGGTATCATTGGGGATAAGCTTAAATTCATGCGTTGGGAACGTCAGGTACGACTAGCCGATAGAGTAGAGGAGATCCTTAATGAGAGAGGGGTTAAAGAGACTAAAGCTGTGCCACCAAAATTTGCTTTGCCTATTTTTGAAAATGCAAGCCTAGAAGATAACGATGAGTTACAAGACTTATGGGCAAAGCTATTAGCAAATAGTATGGATCCAAATTTTACTGAAGAGATTAGGTATACGTATTTAGAAATAATAAAAAGTCTTACTCCTCTTGATGTAAGGATATTACATGTTTTTTATAAAACACTATCTAAAATGAAAATAGATTGGGATAATGTGACAAATTACATGGTTGAAAAAGGGCAAATTTGCAGGGATCTTTCTATCCCGCCACAGGCTTACGATATAAGCGTATATAACCTGTTTCGTGTTCAATGCTTAGCTCCAGCTATTATGAAAGGCGGAGCTAAATTAGGAAACGAACCTTTGACTATATATAAAGGGATTGATGCTGTAGTTTTAACTCCCCTTGGTAAAAGCTTTATAGAAGCATGCGTTAAATAAGGAGGTCAATTATGAGTGACATCTTAGAGAAAGAGGCAGATAAGGCAGTACGAGAGTATGTAGAGGCTCTAGATAGCTACCATAAGCTTGCTGATAGATATGTTTCCGTATTTTTGGGGGAAGATAAGCCTAGAACACCAGAACCGATAACAGAAGCGGCTCTAAAAGAGCTTGAAGAAGCTGAGGCTAAAGTTACTGAGACGCAGCAGAAGTGGATAGAATCAATTAGGAGACTGAATGCTAAAAGGCAGAGTCCATAAATACGGGGCTAATGTTGATACTGACGCCATTATACCGGCGCGCTACCTGAATATCTCGGAGGCGGCGGAGCTGGCGAAGCACTGCATGGAGGGTATTGACACGGACTTCGTAAAGAAGGTCAAGCGTGGGGATATAATTATGGCGACGACCAACTTCGGCAGTGGCTCGTCAAGAGAGCATGCCCCGCTGGCTATCAAGGCGGCGGGTATTTCCTGTATAATCGCCAAGAGCTTCGCCCGCATCTTCTTCCGAAACGCCATAAATATCGGCTTGCCCCTGCTTGAATGCGAGGAGGCAGTAGCTAAGACCAAGGCTGGAGACACCCTTAAGGTCGATTTGTCCAGCGGCAAGATAAAGAATATGAGCAATAATATGGAGTTCAGGGCAAAGCCCTACCCCGACTTCATGGCGGAGCTTATCTCCGCCGGCGGGCTTATTGAATATACTAAAAAGAGACTGGCGAGGAGAGTTTAGATGCAATTTAAGCTTGCGGTTTTACCCGGCGACGGCGTTGGTCCCGAGGTCGCCGCCGAAGGGATTAAGGTCTTACAGGCGGTAGGCAAAAGGTTCGACCACAGCTTCAATCTGCACTACGGCCTGGTGGGTGGGGTGGCTATTGACGAGACGGGCACCGCCCTGCCCAAGGACGTGCTAAAGACATGCAAGAAGTGCGACGGGGTATTTCTGGGCGCTGTTGGCGGTACCAAATGGGATGACCCCAGAGCAAAGGTCCACCCTGAGGATGGTCTGCTGGCACTGCGGAAGGGGCTGGGGCTTTTTGCCAATCTGCGCCCGGTCAAGGTCTCTCCTTTTCTGGTTGACCATACCAATCTAAAACCTGACGTCATCCGGGGGGCGGATTTTATCTTTGTCCGCGAGCTTACCGGCGGGCTTTACTTCGCCCGCCCCAAAAAGCAGTGGCAAACGTCTCAGGGCAGGCGGGCGACCGACTCAATGACCTACTCCGAGCAGGAGATTGAGCGTATTGTCCGCGTCGGCTTTGAGCTGGCGCGAAGCCGGCACAAAAGGCTGACCTCAGTGGATAAAGCCAATGTCCTAGAGTCCTCGCGGCTGTGGCGCCAGGTGGCGATGGAGCTAGCCAAAGACTACCCCGATGTTGAGCTTGACCACATGCTGGTAGATGCCTGCTCCATGAGACTCATCCAAAACCCGGCTTATTTTGACGTGATTGTTACCGAGAACATGTTCGGCGATATCCTCACCGACGAGGCGTCAATGCTGGCTGGCTCCATGGGGATGCTGCCCTCAGCCAGCCTGGCCGGGGTACCCCAAGAGGGAAAAAGAATATTCGGCATGTACGAGCCGATTCACGGCAGTGCCCCCCGCCGCGCCGGGCTCAACATGGCTAACCCCATTGCCACTATCCTTAGCCTGGCGATGATGCTGCGCTACTCCTTCGGCTTGAAAAGGGAGGCGCAGACCGTTGAAACCGCCGTGGAATCGGTCCTGAATGAAGGCTACCGAACCTATGATATAATGAGCGAAGGTAAAACAAAGGTGGGAACAAAGGAGATGGGAGACTTAATCGCCGAGAAGGTGGAGGGACCAAGAATTGTCTAAAGTCCAGCTTTATGATACCACGCTGCGCGATGGAGCCCAGAGCGAAGGCATCTCTTTATCGGTGGTGGACAAGCTAAACATTGCCCGCAAGCTTGATGAATTAGGCATTCACTTTATTGAGGGCGGATGGCCCGGCTCCAACCCCAAGGACATTGAATTCTTTGCTAAGGCGCGAAGCCTCAAGTTCAAGAATTCGCTCCTGGTCGCCTTTGGCAGCACCCGCCGTCCCAGGGCTAAAGCCGGGAGGGACGCCAACCTTATGGCTCTGGCTAAGGCCGGAACAAAGGCGGTTACCATTGTCGGCAAGAGCTCAGCCCTGCAGGTAACCCAGGTGCTGGAGACAACCCTTG
>CAZUHO010000113.1:0-3344 GCA_964620725.1 uncultured Dehalococcoidales bacterium | reverse complement strand
CTCCCGCCCATTAGGCTTTGCTTCTTACCCCCGTTCTCGTTGGGGTGTTTAAGAGGGGCTTTCGCCCCTCTTTTTATATTCTCTCCCTCCTCTGGGGGTGGGGCAAGGAGATTGTAAAGAGGTGAAACCTTTTTGGGCGGGAGGGTATGGGAAAAATAGAACCGTTAAAAAGGGGGATAAAGGGGGTGAGGTAGATAAATAATCGTGCTATAATGAAAAGAAGGCTGTAATTAATGGAGGCAACGACTGATGGACAAATTGAAGGTATTTACCGGTAATGCCCACCCTGCTCTAGCCAAGGCGGTGGCGAAATATCTGAAAACGCCCCTGGGTAAGAGTGAAGCCTTCGAGTTCAGTAATGAGAATATCTTCGTTCGCATTCTGGAGAACGTCCGCCAGAGAGACGTCTTCGTTGTTCAGCCCCTGTGCTCACCGGTGAATAAGAATCTAGTCGAGCTGCTTATTATGCTTGATGCCCTGAAAAGGGCTTCGGCGGGAAGAATTACCGCCGTCATTCCTTATTACGGCTACGGCCGCACCGATAAGAAAGACCAGCCCCGGGTGCCGATAACCGCCAGGTTGGTCGCCGACCTGCTCACCGTGGCTGGCGCTAACCGGCTGCTCACCGTTGATTTGCATGCCGCCCAGATTCAGGGCTTCTTTAACATCCCCGTTGACGAACTGACCGCCCTTGACCTGCTGGTTAAATACTTTAAGAAGAGGAAGCTCCATAAGCTGGTGGTGGTTGCCACCGACATCGGTATCTCCAAGCGGGCGCGGGACATGGCCGCCAAGCTTAAAGCCCCGCTGGCGATTGTGGAAAAGAGGCGGGTGGGCAATGTTGACCGGGCAGAGACGCTTAACGTCATCGGTGAGGTGAAGGGCATGGTGGCTCTTACCGTGGACGACGAGATAGACACCGCCGGCTCTCTGGTAAATGTTATCTCGGCACTGGAGAAGCGGGGGGTAAAAGAGGTTTATTCCTGCTGCACCCACCCCATCTTCTCCAAAGATGCTGTTAAGAAGATAGCCTCCTGTCCGGTGAAGGAGGTTGTAGTTACCGATACCGTTCCCGTTAGCGGAAATAAGAAGCTGGATAAGATTACCGTCCTACCCATTGCCCCGTTGCTGGGCGAAGCTATCCGCCGCATCCATACCGGACTATCTATCGGAGCTATGTTTGAACAAACGTAATAAGGGTAAACATATGAAATTGGTGGTGGTGTATCGGGCGATGGGCGAAGCTGAAGCTCTAATTATCAAGGGTCTGCTGGAGAGCAACGGCATACCCTGTATCCTGCAATCTCATGCTGCACCTTCAGCGCATGTATTTACCGTTGATGGGATGGGTGAGGTCAGGGTTATGGTCGGAGAATCAAAAGCCGAGGAAGCAAAGAGGTTAATCGTGGAGAGAGGACGTGTTTAAGTGGTTAGGTGGACTTGTTGACTCCAACGAGAAAGAGCTAAAACAGCTACAGTCAGTAGTAGAGCGGATAAATTCACTTGAGCCTGAGTTTGAGAAGCTTTCTGACGACGAGCTTCTTGCCAAGACCGATGATTTTAAGGCTCGGCTTGAGGCTGGTAGCTCTTTGGATGAGCTTCTGCCCGAGGCCTTTGCCGCCGTTCGTGAAGCCGCCAGGCGGACTATTGGTCAGCGCCACTTTGACGTCCAGCTGATGGGGGGGATTATCCTCCATCAGGGCAAAATCGCCGAGATGAAGACCGGCGAGGGCAAGACGCTGGTGGCTACCCTCCCCCTCTATCTTAACTCCCTTACCGCTCAGGGCTGCCATCTGGCGACGGTTAACGACTATCTGGCGAGGCGTGACCCCTACTGGATGGGACCCATCTACCACGCCCTGGGGGTAAGCGTGGCCAGCATTTACCCCCAGACCCCGGATGAGCGTTCCCCCGCCCGCCTTTACGACCCCGACTACGATTCGGGTAAGGAGAACGACCGCTGGCGCCATTTCCGCCCCGTCCCCCGCAGGGAGGCTTATGGGGCGGATATTACCTACGGCACCTCAAGCGAGTTCGGCTTTGACTATCTACGGGACAACATGGTCATAGACCTGTCCCAGTGTGTCCAGCGCCCCCTAAATTACGCCATCGTTGATGAGGTGGACTATCTGCTTATTGATGAAGCCAGAACCCCGCTTATTATCAGCGCCCCTGATGTGGAAGCGGGTGAGAGGTATCAAAAATTCGCCCGCATTGCCCCTGCCCTGAAGAAGGATGTGGACTATACCATTGATGAGAAGGAACGCCGCATAAAGGAGATAACCGATACCGGCTTTGGCAATGTGGAGAGGATATTAAAACGGGAGGGGATACTGAAATCAGGCAGCCTCTATGATAACGAAGCCAGCGCCGTGCTTCTCCACAATTTGAGAAACGCCCTCAATGCCAAGGAATTTTACAAGAGGGACAAAGAGTATGTGGTCAAGGACGGGCAGGTTATCATCGTTGACGAGTTTACCGGCAGGCTGATGTTTGGCCGCCGCTACTCCGAAGGCTTGCACCAGGCGATAGAAGCCAAGGAGCGGGTCAAGGTCCAGCAGGAAAGCAGGACCTATGCCACCATTACCATCCAGAACTACTTCCGCATGTATCAGAAGCTGGGGGGAATGACCGGCACCGCCCTCACCGAGGCTGAGGAGTTTCACAAGATATACAAGCTTGAGGTGGTGATTATCCCCACCCATAAGCCGATGGTTCGGGAGGACTTCCCCGACCAGATTTACAAGGACGAAGAGGCTAAGTTCAAGGCGGTGGTGCGGGAGGTGGAGCAGCTTCATAAAGAGGGGCACCCGGTGCTTATCGGCACGGTATCTATTGAGGCTTCAGAGAACCTCAGCAATAAGCTAACCAAGAAGGGCATTCCCCATCATGTGCTTAATGCCAACCCCGACCGCCATGAGAAGGAGGCTGATATTGTTGCCCGGGCAGGACAGCCGGGGGCGGTGACCGTCGCCACCAACATGGCGGGGCGGGGTGTCGATATTATACTGGGGGGAAACCCCGAAGGGCAGGCTGAAGCTGAGTGGCAGGAAAAACACGACAAGGTGTTAGCCCTCGGCGGGCTTCATGTTGTTGGCACCGAGCGCCATGAGGCGCGGCGAATAGATAACCAGCTGAGGGGCCGGTCCGGGCGCCAGGGCGACCCGGGAAGCTCTCGCTTCTATATCTCTCTGGGGGATGATGTTGTCCGCCGCTTCGGTGGCGACCGCGTCAAGGGCTTTATGGAGTGGGCGGGGATGGGTGAGGATACCCCCATTGAGAATGATCTGGTCAACCGCGCTATTGAAAATGCCCAGGTCAAGGTGGAAGGCTACTACTTTGAT
>CAZUHO010000112.1:0-3346 GCA_964620725.1 uncultured Dehalococcoidales bacterium | reverse complement strand
TGGGAGCCAAGCTGGCTCTGATTTCCCTTAAATCTCGGGCTAAGGCACAGGCTGTTGCCTCCAGAGTCAGCTATGTTGAACTGGCCAGTGCTCCTGAATTTGAGCGGACCTTCATTCAGGCAAATTACCTAGGACGATACCGGATTATAGACGGCAGGAGGGAGAAAACTAGCTGATGGAAACCAGAGTGTCGAGCTCCAGCAAGGAAGTAATCATTGGTGATGAGCAGCCCACGGTACTTATCGGCGAGCGTATCAATCCCACGGGCAAGAAAAAACTAGCCGAGGCTCTCAAGGCAGGTGACCTAGAGATTGTGCGCCAGGAAGCCCTGGCTCAAACACAAGCCGGGGCGGATATTATTGATGTCAACGTGGGTACATTCGGTGTTGACGAGGTAGCCCTGCTGCCCAAGGCAGTGCAGGCAGTGATGGAAACCGTAGATACACCCCTATGCCTTGACAGTTCTAACCTCGATGCCTTGGAAGCGGCGCTCAAGGTCTACAAGGGTAAGCCGCTGGTGAACTCGGTTAGCGGTGAAGAGCATTCCCTGAAAAGGGTTCTGCCCCTAATCAAGGAATATGGAGCCGCCGTCGTTGGTCTGGTGCAGGACGACGATGGTATCCCCAAGGATGCAGAAGGAAGGGTGCGAGTTGCCCATAAGATAGTGGAACGAGCCGAGGCAGCAGGTATCCCCCGTGAGAACTTAGTCATTGATTGCCTTGCTTTCGCGGTAGGAGCTGAACCCGCCTCCGGGGCGGCAGTCATAGAAGCCATCCAGCGGATTAAGGCTGAACTGGGGGTGAACATGACAATGGGCGCCAGCAATATCTCTTTTGGCTTGCCTGACCGCGAGTTGCTCAATAATGCCTTCGTCGCTCTGGCTACTGCCACCGGTGCCACCTGCCTCATTGTGGATGCGGCCAAGGTACGCCCCATTATCCTAGCCGCCGACCTTGTGCTCGGCCGTGACAAGCGCGCCCGACGCTATATTGAAGCCTACCGCCAGCGCCAGAAGCCTTGAAATAGGCGGCTTACTCAATAAATTTCTTGATGTCCTCTACCACCCAGTCCAAGCCCAGTTGCTTCAGCTTCTCTACTGAGGGTATTCCCTGGCGAGTGTAGCCAAGGGCATCATAATACTCATCCAGAAGCGTATCCATCTTTCTCATCATCTGACCCGTAGCCGAACCGGCATTTGCCAATGGTTCGGTCAGCATTCTGGCGGGAAGGGTATCGTCCTTGCGGCTGAACCCCTCACGCACATTAAAGGAACGCTCCAGACAAAGAATTCTCTCCCCTATCCTGTTCAGATAGGCGGGGTCGTTAAACTCATTAAATCCAGTAGCTGCCACCAGCAAGCCACAACGCAACTCAGGGGTAAAGCCGGTAGCCGGAGTAAAACTACATTGAATAACCGAGTCCTCCGCCGCCTGCCCTATCTGGGCCTGGGCAGCGTCTTCGCCTTTACCTTCGTCGGCAAATCTATCGGTGGTGCCGGCTAAGTCCTTTCTGGCACGACCATACATGTGGTTACCACCTATGTTTGAGGTGGCAAGGATTAGCCCGTAGCCCTTGACGGCGCGGGGTTCATAGGCGGGAAGCTCAAGGCCCTTGACCTGCATAGTGTAAGCCTCAGCCCCCTTGCCGATATGCTCGGCGGCTCGCTTAGTCCCTTCACCAAGAAGCTTACCAAACCCCTCCCGCTTCCCGATTCTCTCCACCAGCTTCATCAACTCCCTCTGGTTACCCCAGGTAAGGTCAAGCCCGTCGGTATCTTTATCGGTAATAATCCCCCTCTGAAATAGCTCACAGGCAAAGCCAATGGTATTACCGGTACTGACGCTATCCATGCCCAGCCGGTCACAGAGGGAGTCGGCCGCTACCAGAAAGCCTGGGTCGGTAATAGCTAAATTTCCCCCCAGAGACCAGACGGTCTCATAATCAGGACCTTCACTAACGGCACCAGCATAGGGACCCTCGGTTACCTCTCGTACCTGGCCACACTTGGTCATACAGCCGTAGCAGCCATCGTTTTTGACCTTTATCTTAGCCAGTTCCTCCTCGCCCATCTTTTCAACACCCTCAAGGTGTCCCTCCTGAAAATTCTTTACCGGGAATATGCCCATCTTCTCAAAGCCCAGCGTCAGGTATGAGGTGCCAAAGTTGGTCATATTGATTCGCTTGGGACTGGTCTTTAAGCCCCCAATCTGTTCCCTGGCCAGCTTTCTGAACTGCTCCGGGTCATATACACTGAGGGGACCGGATGAGTTCACGGCGATAGCCTTTAATTTCTTGGCTCCCATTACCGTGCCCACGCCAGTGCGCCCACCACAGCGGCGGTCACTGATAATGATAGCATAGCGAACCAGCTTCTCCCCTGCCGGGCCGATACAGGCAACCTGCGTTACCTTGCCATGACGTTCCCGCAATTTTGCGTGCGTCTGCTGGGTATCCAGCCCCCAGAGCCCATCTGCATCCAGAATACGAACCCCATCCTTATCAATATGGATATATACCGGCTTTTTAGCCTCACCTTCGACAATTATTCCGTCAAAGCCGGCAAACTTGAGGTAGGCACCAAAGTTACCGCCCATAACCGACTTGGCTATGGTCCCGGTAATAGGGCTCTTGGTTACCAGCGCCATCCTGGAAACCGACATCGCCGTAGTAGCGCCCAGCGGCCCCATCATGAACAACAGCTTGTTATCCGGTCCCAGGGGCTCTACCCCGGGACTGAGCTCGCTATATAGGTATTTAACGGCAAGACCACGCCCACCAAGGAAATCCTTCATCAATTGTTCAGGTATACCCTCAGTGTGGCTCTCACCCTCACTCAGATTAATCCGCAACAGCTTACCGGTATAACTACGCATTTTCCCTCCAGAGTTAATATTAACCACCCATAAGAAAGTTCAGAATAACAATCTCGTCACCGTCCCGCACCGGGGTATCCAGCTCCACGGGGTAAATACCCTCGGAATCCAGGTAAACGCCGAAGATACGCAATAGCCGCCCCTGCCTATCGAAGAGATAGTCCTTTATCTTGGGAAATTGCCTGTCAAGGCTCTCAAGGCATTCACCAACCGTATGCCCGCTTACCTCATAGGTCTCAACACCAGAGCCAAGCTCCTGCAAGATAGGTGGCAACTTAACCCTGACGCTCATCTTTTCGGTAATGCTCTCTCAATCAGCAAAAGTTCTTAAGTGTTATGTCAACCAACCTATTTTACCCTAAAGACCAGCCCCTCAGTAGCATCAACCCGGAGTTTTTCGCCTTCCTGGATAACCATGGTGCCATTGCCGGTGTTAGATACCAGCGGGATGTCATATTCTCGGCAGTGAATGC